>NZ_RZSV01000014.1:0-47980 GCF_004023205.1 Mesorhizobium sp. M1A.F.Ca.IN.020.03.2.1
GCCTTGACCTCTGCGGCAGTGACCTTGCGGATGCGGTCGGGCCATTCCTCGACATCCTTCACGTTGCCGCCGGTGGCGAGCGTCGAGCCGTACATATTGGCCATGTCGTCCTGCTTGTCGCGGGCAAAGACCATCGAACGGACATAGCGGGTCTTGGCCCGCTCCAGCTCGTCACCGGTCACGCCGTCCTTGGCAATGCGCGCGACCTCGGCATCGACCGCCGCTTCGACGTCGGAAAGCTTGGCGTCGCCGCGCGGCGAGCCATAGACGGTGAAGTTGGTGGCGTCGAGCATGGTGCCCTGAAAGAACGCGCCGGCCCCGGAGGCGATGCCCTGCTTCACCACCAGCTGCTGGTAGAGGCGGCTGCGGTTGTCGCCGCCCAGGATTTCGGCCAGGAGATCGAGCGCCTCCGCCTCGCCGGGCTTGGCGGTGTGATAGGACGGGACCACCCATTGCGTGGAAAAGCTCGGCACCGAGACGCGCGCATCGGTCAGCGTCACGGTGCGCTTGGTGTTCTGCTCCGGCTCGACCGGGCGGATGCGCGGCCGCAGGTCCGGCCCGCGCGCCACCTTTCCGTAAGTCCTTTCGGCCATTGCCTTCACCGCGTCCGGATCGACGTCGCCGGCGACGATCACCACGGCGTTGTTCGGCCGGTAGAAGGTGTCGTAGAACGCCTTGGCATCCTCGCGGTTCAATTGCTCCATCTCCTGCATCCAGCCGATCACCGGAACGCGGTAGGGCTGGTTCTGCCAGAGCGTCGCGTCGACCTCCTCGTCCAACACTGCCTGCGGATCGTTGTCGATGCGCGAGCGGCGCTCCTCCAGGATAACGTCGCGCTCGGTCTTGATGACATCGTCGGTGAGGACGAGGTTGCGCATGCGGTCGGCCTCGAACCCCATCATCTCCTCGAGCGCCGAAGGCGGCACCGTCTCGTGGAAGGCGGTGTAGTCGTAGGAGGTGAAGGCGTTGTTCGAGCCGCCGATGTCGGCCACGGCGCGGTCGAACTCGCCGGCTGCGTGGTTGCTCGTAGCCTTGAACATCAGATGCTCAAAGAAATGCGCGATGCCGGATTTGCCGGGCGGCTCGTCGGCGCTGCCGATCTTGTACCAGACCATATGAGTGACGATCGGGGCACGATGGTCCGGAATGACGACGACTTCCAGGCCGTTCTCGAGCAGGAAATCCTTGACCGCGGCTTCGCCGGCGGCGCGTGCCGGAACCTGCGCCGCGAACGCCAGAGCGCCGGCAAGGAATGCTGCGCGCAGGCCTCTGGTGTTCAATGTCATCAAATGCTCCGGTCTCGGTGGCGCGACGATAGAAAAGGTTCCATGGCGAGGCAAAGTGATTTGTTCGTCATTTTCGAGGCGCGTGCGTCATTTCCTTTTCCCTTGCGGGAGAAGGGACAGTGCCCCTCACCCCACCTCGACAAACCGGATCACCGTGTCGCCATAGCCGCGCTCGTCCACCACGGAAAAACCGGCGCCCGGTTCGAACGGCGCGGACGCCGCCTCCTCGACCACCCAGAGCGCGCCGGGCAGGAGCCAGCCGCCGGCTTTTGCCGAGCGCAGCGCGCGCTCGCCGAGGCCCTTGCCATAGGGCGGGTCGGCAAAGACCAGGCCGAAGGGCGACAGCGTGCCGGCTTCGCCCAACTGGGTCGCGTCGCGGCGGAAGATTTTGGTCCGCCCGGTGAGCCCGAAGGCCTCGACATTGTCGCGGATCAGCCCGCGCCCTTCCGCCGATTCCTCGATGAAGACGCAGTAGGAGGCGCCGCGCGACAGCGCCTCCAGCCCGAGCGCGCCGGTGCCGGCGAAGAGATCGAGCACACGGCCGCCTTCGAGCTTTTCGGCATAGCGATGCGCCAGCACGTTGAACACCGCCTCGCGGGTGCGATCGGTGGTCGGACGGATGGCATTGGAACGCGGCGTCGCCAGCGGACGCCCGCGAAACTCACCGCCGACGATCCGCATTGCCACCCCTCGGCCCCTTCGGACCGCGCGGCCGTTCGCCGCCGCTTCCCTCCGGATCGTCTCTTGGCTTGCCGAACGGCTTGCCCTTGCCGCCCGGCCTGAACGACGCCTTCCGCGCCTTCGCTTCCGCGGCCTTCGCGGCGTCGGCCTCCGCCCTGCCTTTGCCGATGGGACGCGCGCCCGGCGCCATCCAGACATTGGCCTTGCGCTGGCCGGGCGGTTCGATCGGCCGCGGTTCGCCTTTCTTGCCGCCGGCCTTGCCGCCGAAGCCGCGCTCGGACTTGCCGAAGCCGCGCTCGGATTTGTCGAAGGCAGACTTGTCGAAGCGAGACTGGGGACCGCGTTCGCCGAAGGCTCGCTCGGGCTTCGTCGAAAGCTTGCTCAGCGCCTCGTCGCGGCTGCCCTCACGGCGCTTGCGGGCCTTGATCAGCCCGCCCTCGCCGATCGGCCGGCGGTCGCCCTCGCGCGTGAATTTCGGCCGCTCGTCCTCATCGCGGCGCGGCTCGCTGCGTCGCACCGGCTTGTTGGAGAACGGTTTTTGGATCTCGGCGTCGAAATTGGCGCCGGACTCTTCAACCAGCCGCTCGCCGAGCTGCTCGCGCAGCGTGCGGCCCTTGATTTCCAGCACGTGGCCCTCGGGCAGCTCGTTGAGCTGGAACGGCCCGTAGGAGATGCGGATCAGCCGCGTCACCTCCAGTCCCAACGCGCCCAGGATGTTCTTCACCTCGCGGTTCTTGCCCTCGCGCAGGCCGATCGTCAGCCAGGCATTGCTGCCCTGCTCGCGGTCGAGCGAGGCCTCGACCGAGCCGTAGAAGACGCCGTCGACGGCAATGCCGTCACGCAGGGCGGTGAGCTTGCTCTCCTCGACCTTGCCGTGGACGCGCACGCGATAGCGCCGCAGCCAGCCGGTGGCCGGCAGTTCGAGCACCCGCGACAGCCCGCCGTCATTGGTCAGCAGCAGCAGCCCTTCGGTGTTGATGTCGAGGCGGCCGACGGTCATCAGCCGCGGCAGATCGGCCGGCAGCACGTCGAAGACGGTCTTGCGGCCTTCCGGATCGCGGTTGGTGGTGACCACGCCTGCCGGCTTGTGGAACAGGAACAGCCTTGTGCGCTCGATCGGCGGGATCTCCGTGCCGTCGAGATGGATGACGTCGTCGGGCATGACGTTGAAGGCCGGCGACGACAGCACCTTGCCGTTGACCTTGACGCGGCCGGCGGCGATCAGTTCCTCGGCGTCGCGGCGCGAGGCGATGCCGGCGCGCGCCAGCCGCTTGGCGATGCGCTCGCCGGCCTCGGGCGCTGCTTCTGAGGGCCGCGGGCGCGGCTTGAAGCCGCCTTCCGGCTTTCTCGCGGCGCTGTCGCGCGGCGCTCGATCGGCGAAATCCCGCTTCGGGCGTTGCGCGAAGTCGCCTCCGTCTTCGCGCTGCGGCCGGTCGGCCAAGTCGCGCTTGGGCCGATCGCCGAAATCCCGCTTGGGCCGATCGCCGAACTCGCGCTTGGGGCGATCGAAGCGCCGTTCGGCGCGTTCGCCTTCGGCGGCCATCGGCCGGTCGCCGCGCGGCGTGTAGGGCTTACGGCCTTCGCGCTTGTCGAAGGGTTTGCCGTCGCGCGGCGGACCTTTGCGGAACGGTCGTTCGCCACGCTCTCCACCTTCGCCCCCGTCACGAGGCTTGTAGCTGCGTTTGAAATCGCGGCGCTCGCCTTCCGCGGCCGCTGGCCGATCGCCACGTGGCGTATAGGACTTGCGGGCGCCATCGCGTTTTTCGAACGGCTTTCCCTCGGGGCGCGGTCCTTTGCGGAACGGTCGTTCTCCGCGTTCCGCGCCCTCGACGGCGCGCGGCTTGTAGCTGCGCTTGAAATCGCGCGCGGGGCGCTCGCCATCGGCGGCCATCGGCCTGTCGTCACGCTGCGTGTAAGGCTTGCGCGCGCCATCGCGCTTCTCGAAGGGCTTATTCTGCGAACGCGCTCCCTGGCGGAACGGCTTGTCGCCGCGCGGCGTCGGTTTCGATCCGCCTTTGCCCGGCCCTTTGCGTGATGATTTCTTGTCGTCGTCCATATGGATCTTGCTCTTCTTGGACTGCCGCGGCGTACGCGCCCGGTCGGACGCGTTATGCAGGGCAGTGTCATCTTGATTTGCGCATGCAGCAGCGCGGCAAAAACCGATTCCGGTTTTCAGGGTCACGCGCTAGATAACAGGATCACCGTCGGGTGGCGAGGAGTAATCGGAATGCAAAGCGCGTGAAGCGGCCGGATTTCATGGCTTTGGCGCTCAAGGAAGCCGAAGCGGCCGCAAGCCGGGGCGAAGTGCCGGTCGGCGCGGTGATCGCCAACGGCAACATTGTCGTGGCCAAGGCCGGCAACCGCACGCGCGAGTTGGCCGATCCGACTGCGCATGCCGAAATGCTGGCGATCCGCGAAGCCTGCCGGCAACTCGCCAGCGAGCGGCTTACCGGTCACGATCTCTATGTGACGCTCGAGCCCTGCGCCATGTGCGCCGGCGCCATTTCGTTCGCGAGACTCCGCCGGCTCTATTTCGGCGCGGCCGACGAGAAGGGCGGCGCGGTGGTCAACGGCGTGCGCTTCTTCGCCTCGCCCACCTGCCACCACGCGCCGGACGTCTATTCCGGCTTGGGCGAAAGCGAAGCGGCCCTCATCCTGAAGGAGTTCTTTCGCGAGAGGCGGAATGGCAGTGAATGGTGAATGGTTGACGCAAGCAGTGAGTAGCAAAGAAGCAGGTCGTGAGTAGTGAGCAACAGAGACCTATTCGCAATTCGCTATTCGCTACTTACAGCCCCAGCCAGTCAAACCAGCCGCCGCCCTTCTTGCCTTCCGCCTGCGCCTTGAGCCGGCGCTCCTTCTTGTACTCGTCCTCGCCGAGCTCGTTTTGCGGCGCGGTGTCGGCGGCCTGACGATAGGCAAGCGGCGGCTCGCTCAAATACTTGCGGACATTGGGATTGCCCTGCTTCTGCTCCGCGAGGCGGCGCTGGATCTCGGCGGTTCGGGTCGCGCTGGAATCGTCCGGCGACCAGCGCGGCGGATGGCTGGATGCAGAATCGGCCAAAGCCTTCTTCACCGCCACCGGGTCGGTCTGAACGTCCTCGACCGCTTCCGGCTGGTAGTTCGGGTCGTTCTGGTGGGCGGTCGCGTCGGCGCGAATGCGGGCGCGGCGCGCCTCGGGCGATTCGGGCCAGTCGGCGCTCGCCGTCTGGATGCTTTCCTGCGGTGGCGGCAGAGTTTCCTTCTGTCCCGGCGCAGGCTTCACCAGGTCCGGGCGCGGCTTATAGTCGATAGGATCGCGGCGCTTCGGCGTGATCGCGATGGCGCCCGAAACGTCGTCGGCGAGTTGCTCGGCGGCGGTCTTGTCGGTTCCGTAGGTCGGAGAGCCGACGCAGCCCGACATGGCTATGGCCGATGCCACAAGCGGCGCCAGCAGCGCGGCGCGCGCAAACGTTCTTTCGGTCATGCCAAAAAGTCCCACTTTAAAGCCTTTCGGTCGCCACCGGCCACAGGGGCGCGGTCCCCTTCTTCCCCGCGTTTGCGATGGAAATCCGGCGACAATTTGTCTGCCGGAGTGTCGCGTGTTTACCTCAACCACTTGTCAAGGGCAACGCGCGGGCGAATTTGCGCCGCCCGGCGTGGCACTTTTGCACTTATTTCATGGGTGCATATCGTTAGCCCAAAACCGCTGCGCACTCTTGGGCGACATGCACCTACAAACGCCCGAGCGCCCTCAGTTCACGCAGCACGGCAGCATCGCGGGCCGAGACATCGTGAAATTCCGGATCCTGCCCGACATCGGCCGTGTAGCGCCAGGAGCGCGCGCATTTGACCAGACCGCGATCCTGGGCCTTCTCGACGACGACCGCGACGCCCTTGACGTCATCCAGCGTGAAAGCGCCTTGCGGCGCCTTGCCATGGCTGATGACCAGATCGCTGGTGATCGCCATCTCGGCCATGTCGACATCGGCGATGGCTGCTTCCAGCGCCGCATCGTCGATGGTGACCACCGGCACGGCTTCCAGCGAGGAGCCGATCAGTTTATCGGCGCGCGCGATCTCAAGCGCGCCGGTGACGACGCGGCGCACCTGCCGGACCTTGCGCCATTTCTCGGCCAGCGCCTCGTTCCTCCAGTTATCCGGAATGGCCGGGAACTGGTCGAGATGCACCGAGGCGGCTTCGGGGTGACGGTCGAGCCAGGCCTCTTCCATCGTGAAAGGCAGCATCGGTGCCAGCCACTTCACCAGGCATTCGAAGAGATGGCGCACGACCTGCACTGCCGCCTTGCGGCGCAAGCTGGACGGCGCGTCGCAGTAGAGCGCGTCCTTGCGGATGTCGAAATAGAAGGCCGAAAGCTCCACCACCATGAAGTCGAGCAGCGCGCGGGTGATGCGCTTGAACTCGAAGGCGTCGTAGCCCTGGCGCACCGCCTCGTCGAGTTCGGACAGCCGGTGCAGCATCAGCCGCTCCAGCTCCGGCATCTTGTCCAGCGGCACGTCCTCGCCATCGTCATGGGCGAGCGTGCCCAGCATCCAGCGAATGGTGTTCCTCAGCTTGCGGTAGGCGTCGATATTGGTCTGCAGCACGTTCTTGCCGAGCCGCTGGTCTTCCCAGTAGTCGGTCGTCACCACCCAGAGCCGCAGGATATCGGCGCCGGACTGTTTTATCACGTCCTGCGGCACGACCGTGTTGCCGAGCGACTTCGACATCTTGCGGCCTTCCTCGTCCATGGTGAAGCCATGGGTGATGACCGTCTCGTAAGGCGCCCTGCCCCTCGTCCCGCAGCTTTCGAGCAGCGAGGAGTGGAACCAGCCGCGATGCTGGTCGGAGCCTTCGAGATAGACGTCGGCCGGCCATTTGAGGTCGGGCCGATCCTCCAGCGTGAAGACATGCGTCGAGCCGGAATCGAACCAGACGTCGAGGATGTCCGTCACCTGGTGCCATTTCGAGGCGTCGTGGTTGCCGAGGAAGCGCTCCTTGGCGCCCGGCGCGAACCATGCGTCGGCGCCCTCCTGCTCGAAGGCGTCCATGATGCGCTGGTTCACCGCCTCGTCCTTCAGCACATTGCCGTCGGCATCGGCGAAGACGGCGATCGGCACGCCCCAGGCACGCTGGCGCGACAGCACCCAGTCGGGGCGCTCCTCGATCATGGCGCGGATGCGGTTCTGGCCGGCCGCCGGCACGAAGCGCGTGTCGTCGATCGCCTGCAGCGCGCGGCTGCGCAGCGTCGTGCCGTCGCCGAGGTCCTTGTCCATATAGACGAACCATTGCGGCGTGTTGCGGAAGATGACGGGCTTCTTCGAGCGCCAGGAATGCGGATAGCTGTGCTTCAGCCGGCCGCGCGCGAACAGCGCGTTGCGCTTGATCAGTTCCTCGATCACCGCCTGGTTCGCGTTCCCCTTCTTGCCGTTGTCGTCGATGACGCGCGCGGGGCCGTCCTCGCGGTCCGGGCCGAAGCCCGGCGCGTCCTTGGTGAAGAAGCCGGCATCGTCGACCGGGAACGGGATCGAGGTGTCGACGCCGCGCTTGATGAGTTCGGCCACCGCATCCATCCAGGCATCGAAGTCCTCGCGGCCGTGGCTGGGCGCGGTGTGCACGAAGCCGGTGCCGGCATCGTCGGTGACATGCTCGCCGGCGATCATCGGCACGGGGAACTCGTAGCCGCCGCCCAGTCCTCTGAAAGGATGCGAAAGCGTAAGACTTGCAAGCTGTTCAGGGGAGACGTTGTGAAGCCGGTTCAAGGTGACCTTGGCTTTGGAAGCGGCGTCCTCCGCCAGCGCGTCGGCGAAGATCAGCTTCTCGCCGGGCTGCGGCCCGAAGCTGTTCTCGGCCGCGGTCACTTCGTAGAGGCCATAGGCGACGCGCGGCGAAAAGCTGACAGCGCGATTGCCGGGCAGCGTCCAGGGCGTCGTTGTCCAGATGACGACATGCGCCTCCAGCAGGTCGAGTGCCGTCCCATTCAGCGCCGGCGCGGCATCGGCGGCGTCGACCGGCCGGGCAAGGCTCGCCACCGGGAACTTCGCCCAGATCGTGTCGCTCTCATAGTCCTGGTATTCGACCTCGGCCTCGGCGAGCGCGGTGCGCTCGACCACGCTCCACATCACCGGCTTCGAGCCGCGATAGAGCTGGCCGGACATGGCGAATTTCAAAAGCTCGCCGGCGATCCGCGCCTCGGCGTGATAGGCCATGGTCGTATAGGGATTGTCGAAATCGCCGATGACGCCGAGCCGCTGGAACTCGTCGCCCTGCACCTTGATCCAGTGGGCGGCGAAGTCGCGGCATTCCCTTCGGAACTCGTTGACCGGCACCTCGTCCTTGTTCTTGCCCTTGGCCCGGTACTGCTCCTCGATCTTCCACTCGATCGGCAGGCCATGGCAGTCCCAGCCAGGCACGTAGTTGGCGTCGTAGCCGCGCATCTGGAAGGAGCGGTTGATGACGTCCTTGAGGATCTTGTTCAGGGCGTGGCCGATATGGATGTTGCCATTGGCATAGGGCGGCCCGTCATGCAGCACGAATTTCTCTCGGCCGGCGGCTTCATCGCGCAGCTTGCGGTAAAGCTCCATGTCCTGCCAGCGCCTGACCAGGCCGGGCTCCTTCTCGGGCAGGCCGGCGCGCATCGGGAAATTGGTCTGCGGCAGGTAAAGCGTTTTGGAATAGTCGATGGTTTCAGCAGTATCGGTCACGGGAGTGTCGGTCATTGGGTCTGCCATGTGCATTGCCCGTTGGCAAAATAGCTCGGGCGTTGAACTATCATGATCTGGAAAAAGCGCGAGGGGGCCGCGCGCAAAAGTCCCGGCGGCTCCGGCGGCGCTCAGGCCACCCGGAACACCGGGCCCGTAATTCGTATCGCGATCGCAAAAAGGCGCGAAAAGCTCGTCATGGCGTGGCTTTTAGCGGATGCCGCGGCAGGAATAAAGCGCGGATTTCAAGCCAAAGCGCCGGTATTTTGACTTACATCGAGAAATTGAAACGGTAGGTGGTCGACACGCCAACGGTCCACTGATCGCGGTCGCCGCGCTCCTTGACCAGACTGGAATCGGCCGCCGGCCCCATCAGGCGGGAATATTCGGTGAAGACGCTGGCCGTCATCGGCTCGGTCACTTTCCAAGTGATCGCGCCGCCGAGCCCGGTCGACTTCAGCCCGCCGCCCGGATGGTATTCGCTGAGGCCCGAGGCCGCAGCTTCCGTGGCGTTGACGCCGTAATAGGCGTCGAAATAGCCGGCCGAGGCGAAGGAGACACGGGGGCCGCCGGAAATGCGGACGGTCGGGGTGACGTCGTAGAAGGCGTCCGCCGCGATGTCGGCGACGAAACCGTTGTGGGCGCGGATGCCGTGTCTGAGCTCCGCCCGGGCCCGCACCCAATCCAGCGGATAGAATTCGAAGAAGCCGCCGACCTCGCCGCCCCAGCGCACCGGATCAAGGCCTTGCAATTCGTCCTTGCTGGAACGCGAGAACAGGAACTTGCCGGTCAAGCCGGCGCGCACGCTGCCGTCGTCGATCAGCGCCAGCGAGATGTTGTCGTTGCGCGAGGTGAAACGCGCCTCCGGCCCTGCCTTGCCGAGCGAGATGATGGGCTGGGCGCTCAGCATATATTTCTTGCCGCCCTCGAAATTCGGGGCAACGAGACCGGTGGCGCCGAGCGTCAGGTACCAGTCGCCGGAAATCCAGCTCCCCTCGCCGGCCTGGGCAGAGGTGACGGCCATCAGGCCAGAGGCGAGAACCAGCGGAATCGTCCCGACAATACGCATCGTCAACCCTTACGCGAAACAGGCCGGCAGGAACACCGGGCAGCGCAGAAGGCATGGCGTCAGTGCGGTAAATTTTGACTTAAGATCCGTAACAGAGACGGCGCGGACCGCCAGCATGGAGATCGGCCGCCCGGCTCAGCTGCCGCGCGGCGCGTGCGACATGTCCAGCAGCTTGGCCACGGCCTTCGAGCCCTTCCCCGCGACGCGTGCCGATCCGTCGTCACCCACCTCAACGGTGGCGCCGCTGGAGAAGCTAAGCGACCAACCATCACCTTTGGCGTTGCGGCGCCGGTCGGTGAGCTCGATGCCGGCAGCCGTGACCAGCGCAACGATCCGGTCGGCGTCCATGTTCGTCCTCCGAAAACGCGCCCTCAATTCAGGTCAAGCCCGCCGGTAAGATCGCCGAGCGGCGGCTCGCCATGCGCGGCTACGGCCTTGTCGCGAACCACGATGCCGTGCAGGACCGGCAATTCGAAACGCTCGGTGATGAAGCGCAGGATCGACGTCGTGTCATAAGGGGTATGATCGACATAGCCGCGCTTGGCGAAAGGCGAAATGATGATCGCGGGAATGCGCGTGCCCGGTCCCCAGCGGTCGCCCTTGGGCGGTGCGACGTGATCCCAGATGCCGCCGTTCTCATCATAGGTGACGACGACCAGCATGTGCGGCCATTGCGGGCTCTTTTCCAGATGAGCCACGACGTCGGCGATATGGCGGTCGCCGGCCTGGATGTCGGCATAGCCGGAGTGCTCGTTGAGATTGCCCTGCGGCTTATAGAAAGAGACCTGCGGCAGGGCGCCGTCGTCGATGGCCTGGATGAAGCTCGCGCCAGTCAACCCGGCGTCGCGCAGATGTTCGCGCCTGGCCTCGGTGCCCGGAGCGTAATTGGCGTAATAGTTGAACGGCTGATGATGATATTGGAAGTTCGGGATCGGTGTTTTGTTGCCGTGGTCGAGCGTGTACTGCCAGGCTCCGGAATACCACGCCCAGTTTATGTGCTTGAGGCTGAGCATGTCGCCGATGGTCGGTTCCGTCTGCGGCGGCAGCGTGGTGGGCTTGGTAGGATCCGCGAGCAGCCGGTCGCCGCCGGGCGCCGGATCGTTGCCGCTCGGCTGGTATGGCGGCTGCATGGTGTTCACCGCGTAGAAATCCGGCGTCAGGTTGCCGTCGGAGACGAATTTCGGGATCCCGTCGCGCGCCGATTTCGGCGAATTGTCGGCGATCTTCAGCGCTGTGCCGCTGGCGTCCGTCACCGCGATCGACGGCTTGGCCGGGCTCTTGTCGGCATTCGCGTAGTACGGCGCGCAGGCGCAGATCAGCCACTGATGATTGAAGAAGGAGCCGCCGAAGCCGCCCATGAAGAAATGGTCAGCGAGCACGTATTTTTGCGCAATGGCCCACATATCGGTCTTGGAGGCGTCCCAGTTGCTCATCGGCATGGCGCCTGAATCGGCCCAGGCGACGAACAATGTCGTTCTTGCCACCGTTGATCTGCATCTGGTTCTGGTAAAAGCGATGCCACAGATCATGCGTCACGACGCTGAGCGGCACGTTGAACCCTTTCGGGTCGTTCACCGTGAACGGTTCGTTCGGAAGGTGCTCGGTCATTGCCTGCGTCACCGGCGGCGTGACGCCCTTGGCGGTCAGCCCGTCCCAGACCGGCGGCAGCTCTGACAGGACCGAGCCGTTACGGTCGCGCTGCTGCAAGCTTTCCTTGCTCGCCTTGTCGATGCCCTCGGCACCCGGAAAATGGCCATAGAGATTATCGAAGGCGCGGTTCTCGGCGAAGATGACGACCACCGTCTCTATCTTGGCGATGCCGTCCGGCGGATCGCCGGGCTGCGCCGCGAAGGCGGGAGGCGAAGCGACAGTGGACAGGGCGAGAGCCGAGGAAAACAGGGCGAGCCCATAGGATCGCTTCATCGCCGTACCTCCATTGCGCAAAGTCAAATGACCAGCTTCGGTGCATCTTGGCAATAGCCACCGCGCTGGACGGGTGATCACATCGGGATTACCTTCCTTCAACCGCAGGGCGAACTCTGCAGGGAGACGAAGCCATGAGCTTGCAAGGCAATACCCTGGAAGACGCGATCGGACGCACGCGCGACAAATGGGGATGGTTCGTGGCGCTCGGCGTGCTGCTGCTGATTTTCGGCGGCATCGCCTTCGGCAATCTCTTCATCGCCACCGTCGCTTCGGTCTATGTCGTCGGCTGGCTGATGCTGATGGCGGGCGTCATCGAGATCATCCATGCTTTCGGCGTCAAGACCTGGGGGCGCTTCTTCTACTGGTTGCTCAGCGGCCTGCTCTATGCCGTCGCCGGCTTTTTCGCCTTCTACAACCCGCTTCTCGCCTCGGCGGTGCTGACGTTTCTGCTCGCCGTCGCGCTCATTGCTTCCGGGCTGCTGAGGGCCTGGGTCGCCTGGAACCACCGGCCGCAGCAAGGCTGGGGATGGCTGCTGGCAGCCGCGATCATCACCATCCTGCTTGGCCTGATCATCGCCATGGGCTGGCCGGTCAACAGCCTGTGGGTGCTCGGCATGTTCCTGGCCGTCGACCTGGTCTTCCAAGGCTGGAGCTTCATTGCCACCGGGCTGGCGCTCAAGCGGTAGGGTACTCGACCTTCGCGATCGGCCGAAGCCTGCCCAACATCGTCATCCCAGGCGAAGCAGAAGCTCCGTCGCGAAGACCCTGGGATGACGACATGAGAGGGCGTTTCGCCAATCGCCAAGGTTTACAATCTGCTAGCCGGACGGAGGCGCTTTGAGGCTTCTCTTCGCCACCGCGCCTGCCAGACCTCAGAAACAGATGGCGGCGTCCAGTTCCGATAGCGGACGCACACCTGCGAGCAGCGCCCTCGCCTCGGCCTCGTCGCGCTTCATCTGCGCGACCAGCGCATCGAGCCCATCGAATTTGAGCTCGGGGCGCAGATAGCCGAAGAACGACACCTGGCAGATCTCGCCATAGAGATCGCCGGAGAAATCGAAGACATAGGTTTCGAGCAGCGGCACGCCATTATCGTCGACGGTCGGCCGGCGGCCGAAGCTGGCGACGCCGTCATGGAGCGTGCCATCGGCGCGGCGCAAGCGGACGGCGTAAATGCCTTCCTTCAGAGTGGCTTCCGGCGAAAGCTTCATATTGGCGGTCGGAAAGCCAAGCGTGCGGCCGAGCTGCTGGCCGGCGATCACCTCGCTCTCGACGGTGAAGCGATAGCCGAGCAGGCCGGCTGCTTCCCCGACCTTGCCTTCGCAAAGCAGGGCGCGGATGCGGCTGGACGAGACGACCTCGGCACCTTCGTCGCGGAAGGCATCGACCAGCGTGACGCCGAAGCCGTGGCGTTCGCCGGCCGCCATCAGGAAAGCCGGGCCGCCCTGGCGGTCCTTGCCGAAGTGGAAGTCGAAACCGGTGACGGCATGGCTGACGCCCAGCCTGATTTCCAGCACATCGGTCACGAATGCCTCGGCCGAGAGCGAGGCGAAGTCGCGCGTGAACGGCTGCTCGACGAGGGCGGCAAAGCCGAGCCTGGCCAGGAGCCGCGCCTTCATCGGCGGCGGCGTCAGCACGAAGAGCGGCACGTCCGGCCTGAACACCTTGCGCGGGTGCGGCTCGAAGGTGAGCACCAGGGCCGGCACGCGGCGGCGGCCGGCTTCGGCCAGCGCCCGTTCCAGCACCGACAGATGGCCGCGGTGGACGCCGTCGAAATTGCCGATCGCCACGACGCCGCCGCGCAGATGCCCGGGCAACGGCGTGACCGCCGAAATGCGTTCGAAATCGTGCGTCATGTCGACCTGCGTGATGTCGGGGCGCCCGTCATGGTCCGGCTTCCCGCCTATTGCAGCCGCGGGATGACGGCGACCGGGCGATAACCGTGCGTCGTGAGGAATCCCGCCAGCCTTTCGGGATCCGGCCGCAGCGGGTCGCCATAGTCGCGCGCATGAATCCCGCCCGAGACATAGAGCACGTCGAACCCGTTGTCGGCGGCACCCTTGACGTCGGTCATCATGCCATCGCCGATGGCGAGAACCTGTTTGCGCTCGACCGCGTGGCCGAGCAGTCCGGCGACCTCCTTCATGGCGAGGTTGTAGATCGGTGCGAAGGGCTTGCCGGCAATCAGCGTGCGGCCGCCGAGCTGCGCGTAGTCGCGCGCCAGCGCGCCGGCACACCAGATGGTGCGCTCGCCGCGCTCGACCAGGATGTCGGGGTTGGCGCAGATGAAGGGCAGGTTGCGGGCACGCAGCCGCTGCAGCAGTTCCGCGTATTCGGCGGGCTTCTCCACCTCGTCGTCGTAGAACCCGGTGCAGACGACGCCGGAGGCTTCGAATTCCTCCACGAGTTCGACGTCCAAGCCGTCATAGAGGGTGAAGTCGCGCTCGGGCCCGATGTGGAAGATCTTCCTCGGACCCTCGGCGATCAAGTCGCGCGTGACGTCGCCCGAGGTGACGACGCGGTCATAGGCATCTGCCGGAACGCCGATCGCATGCATCTGCGCAACGACGTCGGCGCTGCGCCGCGGCGAATTGGTGATCAGCACCACCGGCACTTTTGCCGCGCGCGCCCGGGCAAGCGCCTCCGCGGCGACGGGGAAGTGCCATTCGCCATTGTGCACCACGCCCCATACGTCGCACAGGATGGCCGCGTAGTTTTCTGTCAGATCGGTGAGCGAAGCGATGATGTTTGGCGAGTCCGCCATGCCGTTATCCTGAGACTGGTCTAGGCAAAGCCGCGACAGCCATCCTTTTGGTTCGGAGGCCGCCATGGCCGGTCCCGCATAACCGAAGCGCTCCATCCTGTCACCAGCTTTCGCCATCGCCGCCGGGACGAGCCGCGACCACGCCCGTTCGGAAGCGTAGGGTTAACACGCCGTCAAAATGGCGGTGCGTGCTTGAACGTTTCGGGCAAGCTGAAATTTAAGGATCTATGACCATGGTAGCACCGAACTAGGACCATGGTCGTATACCGGTATGGGTCTTTTGCGGGGGCTGAGCGCAATGATCGGCAGATTTATAGGCGACAAGCGGGGCAACTACGCCCTGTTGACAGTCATCACGATGGTGCCGCTGATGGGTGCCGTGGCACTGGCCGTCGATTTTACGGAAATGGTTAGAGAGAAGCAGGAGACGCTCAACGCCCTAGATGCTGCTGGGGTCGCGACAGCGCAACAGATCGTCAGCGGAGCGAGCGACGCGGACGCGAAGGCCTACGCCAAGCAGTTCTTCGAGGCCAATCTCAGGCACGTGCTTCCGGCCAACACGACGCTGACCGTCACGCTGCCCAACAACAATGCCGGCGGCGGCACCCTGGTCCTGGAGGCGTCCCTGAAATATCACCCCTATTTCCTGCCGGCGGCGGCGATGCTGCTCGGCGGGACTGCGGGCGACCACGTAGTCAATGTTTCGGCGAGGTCGGAAATCCGACTTAAGAACACGCTGGAAGTGGCGCTCGTGCTGGATAATTCCGGATCGATGTCGACCCTGGGCTCGGGAACCGGGCAGAAGCGTATTGACCTGCTAAAAGCCGCCGCCAAGCAGTTGGTCGACACGCTGGCGCTGCAGGCCAGCAGATGAAGCAGATCTCCAAGCCAGTGCAGTTCTCGCTGGTTCCGTTCTCTGCCTCGGTCAATGTCGGGCCGACGCATGACGGCGACAGCTGGATGGATCAAGATGGTATCTCCCCGGTCCAGCACGAGAATTTCGACTGGACGACGATGAGCGCCGCCAACGATCCGAACAAGTACGCCGAGAAGGTCAATGGCGCCTGGTACAAACGCGGTGACGGTTGGGGCGATACCAAGGGTGAGCCCCTGACCCGCTTCAGCCTTTATGCCGACATGACCGTGGAATCGGGTCGCGAAGAGGTGCCGAACTCAAAGCAGTACATCTGCGACGCGTACAACAAAAAGGGCAAATGCACCGACGGACATTGGACTGACCCGCAATATGTCTACACTACCAGCCGCTATGCGAGTTGGTAGGGGTGCGTCGAAGCGAGGCCTTATCCCTACAACGACGACGACACGACGCCGACCACGTCCAATCCTGGGACGCTCTTTGTGCCCATGTTCGCTCCGGACGAGCCCGGCACGCTGTGGCGCGACTTCAACCGCGACGGCACGAATGATGTCAACAGCTTGAGCTACGGCTACGAGAACAATTGGTGGGCAGACTGGCCTTATTCATTAAACCCAACCGCGGTTCAGCGGCAATCGGACATGCGGAAGTACTTTCTGGTGAAGCCTTACGGTTCGACTTCGGCCGGTGCCGGTGACGGCCCGAACGCAGCCTGCACCACCAGTCCAATCACGCCCCTCAAGGACGTCACGGTGAGTGCGCAGAAGCAGCAACTGACTGACGCCATCAATGCTATGGCGCCAACTGGCAATACGAACGTACCCGAGGGGCTCGCCTGGGGCTGGCGGACAGTCTCAAGCAACGAGCCCTTCACCGAAGGTCGGCCAAACAACGAAAAGGGCAACGACAAGGTCGTAATCGTGCTGACCGACGGCGCCAATACCTACAGCGCGATCAGCGACGCCAGTTACGCCAACAACCGTTCCACCTATGCGGCCTATGGCTATACAGGCAAAGTCAACTCCGCACTGGCAAGCGTCACGCGCCTGTTCATGAATACGAGCACCGCGGTGCCTAAGACCACCTATACGGACGGCAACTACACCGCCGCGCTTGACGAACAGATGCAGACGCTATGCGCCAATGCCAAGGCGGCCGGGATCATGGTGATGACGGTCTCGCTCGATTTGGTTGACACCAAGGCGGACGAGAAGAAGGCCATGGCTGCGCTGAAGGCTTGCGCTTCCGACTCCCGCTTCCGCAGGGACCCGGCCGACCCGAGCAAGCCGGCGAAGCTATTCTGGAACTCGACCGGCGCCACGCTTTCTGACGACTTCAAGGCGATCGGCAACGAATTGTCGAACCTGCGCATCGTCAGTTGATCCGAAAGAGCAACCGCTTGCTGAAGATGCGCGAATTCTGGCTTCGCTTTTGCCGCGACCGGCGCGGCAACTATGCCCTGATGACGGCGATCGCCATGGTCCCGCTGATGGGCGCCCTCGCAATCGCGGTCGACTTCACCGAACTCAACCGTCAGAAACAGATGGTGCTCAACGCGCTCGATGCGGCGAATTTTGCCGCCGCGAGGCGGTTGGCGGAAGGTGCCACCGACGACCAGATCAAGGCCTATGCGGTCGACTTCTTCAACGCCAACCTCAACACCATCGACCCCGCGGACGTAGCGCTCAACATCACCCTGCCCACCAGCCAGGCCGGCGGCGGCTTGCTGACAATGAGCGCCACTCTTACTTACCATCCCTATTTCCATCCGGCTTCGGCAATGCTCGTCGGCGTCGACGGAGTCGACGCGAAAAAGCCCGTTGAGCTCGAGATGAAGTCACAGGTGCGCTTGAAGAACACACTGGAAGTGGCGATGGTGCTCGACAATTCGGGCTCGATGTCGACGAAAGGATCCGGCACGGGGCAGAAGCGCATCGACCTGCTCAAACAGGCCGCCAAGCAGTTGGTCGACACGCTTGCGCAGCAGGCGGCGCAGATCAAGCAGATCGACAAGCCGGTCCAGTTCAGCCTGGTGCCCTTCGCGGCTTCGGTCAATGTCGGACCGGACAACGACAACGCCTCCTGGATGGATGTCTACGGGCTGTCGCCTGTCGCCAACGAGAATTTCGACTGGTCGACGCTCAACGCCGCCGACAAGCACGCCCAGAAGATCAACGGCATCTGGTACAAGAACGGCACCGGCTGGGGGACCGAGGAAGGCCAGGCACTGACCCGCTTTTCGCTCTATCGCGACATGAAGGTGGTCACCAGCCACGAGCGCATCGTCGGCAGCAAGCGCGTCGTCTGCGACGAATACCGGTCCAACAACACCTGCAAGCGAAGCCACAACGAATACGACTACAACGACACCTACGGCCCGTTCGCGAGCTGGCAGGGCTGCGTCGAAGTGCGTCCCTACCCTTACAATGTCGACGATACGCCTGCGTCCGGGGGGCCGAACAACACCGGCATCGGCGTCGGCGACCCGGCGACAATGTTCGTGCCGATGTTCGCGCCCGACGAACCCGGCAACCACTGGAAGGTGACGCAAGATCCCGACGAGCCGAACCCCGCGACCTACGGCGCCGCCAACAGCTGGTGGAACGACGATCCGTCGAGCACCACCGGCAAGACGCGCCAATCCAATATGGCCAAGTATTTCATGCCGCGGCCGATCAATGCGCCGGTGCTGGCAACGGGCGCCGGTCCCAACTACAGCTGCACCACGACGCCGGTCACGCCGCTCACCGACGTCACCACCGCGGACGGGCTGGCCGCGATCAAGGCGGCTGTCGACCTGATGCAGCCCAACGGCAACACCAACGTGCCGGAAGGCATGGCCTGGGGCTGGCGCACCGTGTCCAGCACGGCGCCCTTCACCGAAGGGCGGCCGGAGACCGAACGCGGCAACGACAAGGTCGTCATCGTGCTCACCGACGGGGAGAACACCTATTCGACGGTGAACTCCGATCCGGCCGGCAACAAATCGACCTATGCGGCCTACGGCTATACCGGCGTCGGCTACAAAGGCACCTCGGTCACCCGCCTGTTCGGCGGCACCTCCAGCGACATCGGCCAGTTCAACTATTCCTCGGGCAACTACACCAACGCGCTCAACGAGCAGATGGCCAAGCTCTGCGACCACGCCAAGGCGGCCAACATCATGGTAATGACGGTTGCGCTCGACATGTCCTCGACCGACGCCGGCGACAAGCAGGCGATGGACGCCCTGAAGACCTGCTCATCCGACTCCCGCTTCCGCAAGGATCCCGCCGACCCCAGCAAGCCCGCCAAGCTTTTCTGGAATGCAACCGGCGCGACGCTGTCCGACAATTTCAAGGAGATTGCGAACGAGCTATCGAATTTGCGCGTGGTGGGGTAAGGGACATAAACTGACGCCGGCGCGCCAGAAGCGAAAAGGCAGGATCAGGGGCTTGATTTCAGATAGTATTCTCTTTCCCCTTCATCGGAGGATGCTGAGATGCTGTCAGACCTCGCGAAACTCATCGAGCAGGATCATTTAGCCCTGGATGCCTTCGTCAAGGGCAATCCCGAACCATTGAAAAGTCTCTTCTCACAACGGGATGACGTCGTCATCGCCAATCCATTCGGCCCGCCGGCAAAAGGATGGAAGAAGGCTGCCGAAACGATGGACCGTGCCGCTACCAACTACCGAGACGGAGAGGTTATCGGCTTCGACCGAATTTCCGAGTACGCAACGACGGATTTGGGTTACATCATCGAGATCGAGAGGGTCCGATCCAAGGTCGGCGGCAGCGACAAGCTTGTTCCGATCGCACTTCGAACCACCACTATATTTCGGCGGGAGAAAGGCGCGTGGAAGATCGTCCTTCGTCATGCTGATCCTATAACCTCGCCTCGTCCGGCAGCCTCGATCGTCGGTGAGTAGAAAGGCTACCAAAGCCTGCGGCGCTGCCCGCCCTGGCGCAACGACCGACGCCGGCAAGTCCCTTGCGCTCGTGCGCGGCACAAGGCACATGTCCGTACCCGCCGGCATCGGACCTTCCCTGCCGCAGGTGCTGGAGATCGAGCCATGCCCGACGCCGCCAACCATTTGACTTTCGCGCTGATCTGCCTCGGCATGGTGCTCACACCCGGCCCGAACATGATCTACCTGATCTCGCGCTCGCTGTCGCAAGGACCGAGGGCCGGGCTGATCTCGCTGGGCGGCGTGGCGCTGGGCTTCCTGTTCTATGTGGTGTCCGCGGCCTTTGGCATCACCGCGCTGATCTTCGCGGTGCCTTATGCCTATGACGCGCTGCGCTTTGCCGGCGCGCTTTACCTGCTGTGGCTCGCCTGGCAGGCGCTAAGGCCCGGCGGCCGCTCGCCATTCCAGGTGCGCGAGCTGCCGAAGGACAGGCCGCGCAAGCTGTTCGTCATGGGGCTGATGACCAACCTGCTCAATCCGAAGGTGGCGGTGCTCTATCTGTCGCTCTTGCCGCAGTTCATCAACCCGGCCAAGGGCCATGTGCTGTCGCAGCTTCTGGTGCTCGGCGTGACGCAGATCTCGATCAGCCTGACCGTCAACGCCATGATCGCGGTGACGGCGGGCTCGATCGCCACCTTCCTCGCCGGACGGCCGTTCTGGCTAGTCGTCCAGCGCTGGATGATGGGCACGGTGCTGACGGCGCTGGCTTTGAAGATGGCGACCGAGGCGCAGCGCTGAGATCGGATGATCAGGGCTATGGCTGTTATCCGCTGAAGGCCTGCTTCAAAAACGTGTGGACGTCGCTTGCCGATTTTTCGGCCGCAGCTGCGTTGTACTCCACCCGGTGGCCATACTGCTCGGTGCCCGTCTTGAATGACCGGGAGGCAAAGGCGTGGCGAGCGCCCTTGAAGACATCAAGCTGCACGGCGCTGCCCTTGCCGCTGCGCTGCGCCATCATTTCCCGGCAATTTTTGGCGGGGGTCCAATCGTCGAGCTCGCCGATCAGGATCAATGTCGGGACCGCCACGTCGCCATTCGTAGCCGAACAATTCGGATAGTAATTGACAGCCGCCTTGAACTTGCGATCCATCAGCCGCTCGGCGCCGCCAAGTTGCACGGCCGCGAGCGTTGCGATCCCACCGGCGGAGAACCCCATCAACGCTGTGCGCTGCGGGTCGACGAAACTCAATTTCGACAGGAACTCCAAGGCGCCGTAGGCGTCATAAACGCGATCAGCAAACAGGCTGCCATCGGCGAGCAGGCCGTGATCACACGTCTCGCGAACACCGCGCGTGCTGAAGCTGTCGACAACGAGTACGACGTAACCCCAGGAAGACAATCGCTGCGACCAGGTTTTCTCTACAGTTGGGAATAGGCCCGAACATCCATGGAGAACGACGACCGCCGGGAACGGCCCCTCACCCGGCGGTCGCGTCAGATACCCATTCAATGGCGTGCCAGGAATGGCCTGGAGCGCTCGCCCGTTTTGTTGCGCAATGCGCTGCTGAAACGGCGTCGGCTTCACGGCCGCGCTTTCAAAGTGCGCCAACTCGTCAGCGTTGGCACGCGTAGTATCAATGCAGCCGACAGCCCAAAGCCCGGCCACGAATGCCGCCCCCTTGAGCGACCTCAAGAACATCTTCATGAACCAGGCTCGGTAAACCGTTTCGGGCCGTCTGCTTTGTTCGAGCCGGCGCGGCCTACATCGGCCGGCGGATGGGCCGGATATCCTGCGGCTCCACCACCTTGCGATAGAGATGCCAAGTCGCGTGGCCGAGGACCGGCATGACGACGGCAAGGCCGGCAAACAGCGGGATCGAGCCGATCACCAGCAGCACCGCGACCGTCAGGCCCCAGAGCGCCATCTGCAGCGGGTTGACTATTACGGCGCGCGCCGAGGTCTCGATCGCGGAGACGGCGCCGACGTCGCGGTCGAGCAGCAGCGGGAAGGCAATCACGGTGGTGGCGAGCACCACGACCGCGAAGACGAGGCCGGCAGCGTTGCCGAGCAGGATCAGCGTCCAGCCCTTGCCGGTCGTCAGCACGTCGCGCAGGAAGGTTCCGACGGAGGCGGGCGGCTCGGCGCCGAACAGGCTGGTGTAGATCGACTGCGCGGTGAACAGCCACAGAAGGAACAGCGCGAAAAGCAGGACGCCGATCGCGGCGATCGAGGGCAGCGCCGGCGAACGGCGCACGTCGAGCGCATGGTGCCAGCGGCTGCTCATGCCGAGCTCGCGCCGGCGGCTGATCTCGTAGAGGCCGATCGCCGCAAAGGGGCCGATCAGCGCGAAGCCCGACATCAGCGGATAGACGAGCTGGATTGCACTCGAGCCGGAGGTCCACCGCGTCAGGATCAGGCCGACGACCGGATAGATCAGGCACAGGAACACGTAGTGCGAGGGCTTGGCCCAGAAATCCTCGGCGCCGAGCCTTAGCGCGTCCCATAGATCCGACGTGGTGATGTGGCGCACCGTGGGCTGCACATGCAGCCCTTGCGCGTCCGCCATGACATGAAAACCAGCCATAACCGTCCTCCGTATCGCTCGGGGGGCGGTCACCGCCTGGGTGGCCCGCCCGTGGCTGCCACTTCTAGAACGCCGGGATGATAACCGATCTCCCGGAGGATGTCGCCGCATAACGCGATTTTCATCGGCTGCCCGGCAAAAGCCACGATCGCCGGTATCAGAGGCCGGATGACCAGCCTGACCACCGATTCCCCCAATCTCGACAGACGCACATTGCTCAAGACCGTCGGCCTTGCGGCGCTTGCCGGCATTGCCGCCTGCACAAGCGTCCCGCTGCCGACCGGCGAAGGCGCCGGCGTGTCGTCTTCCGCCACAGGAACGTTGAGCACAATCCGCACATCGGCCGGACTGCCGGCGCTCATCCCGGACACGCAGCTCGAACAGGCGGCGCTGCAGCAGGCCGGCTACATGGCGTCGCGCGCCCGTATGAGCCACACCACGGGCTGGGGCAAGGATTTCGCCTCGCGCATGAAGGGCAACGGCGTGCGTGGCGCCGCGGGCGAAAACATCGCCGAGGGACGTTTCGACCTGCAAAAGCTGTTCGACATCTGGATGCATTCGGACGGCCACCGGCGCAACATGCTCGACCCGGACTTCAGCCGCTTCGGGTTGGCTTACGTGCGCGACGGCCGCGATCCCAGCCTGCGCTACTGGGCACTGGTGCTGGGCCGTTAAACTCAAGAGCGGCCTCTAGCGAGCGGCTCCGCCACTAGCATATGACCGACTAAGCTCGCCTTTTGACCCGCTCCTGCCTGTCCGGTTTCGGGTGGTAGCATTCGGAAAGCGGACACACTCGTTGACTGGTGCGACCGCTAAAATGCCGTTTGCCGGACACGGCGAGGATGCCGAGGGCCTCTGGTATATCGATGTGATGAATCGTTTCGCGCTCGTGTCGACAGGATTCAATGATCTCGGCCGGCGGTGACAACGACAAGCATTGCGTTGCGCTCTATGCGCCCGACGCCCGCTCTCTAGAACGACGACAGCCCCGAGACGAAGACACGGAAGGCCGGTACCCAACCTGCGGATGAGAGTCTGATCAACCGTCGTCTCTAGTTCCGCTCCCAGCCCTGTGCAGCTTCAGCCCAACTGCATGGCAAACCTGCCAAGCAGGCGAGCCTTCTTGCCTTCAACCTTGACAGGGAACATGAGAGACTAGTCGTTTAGCTTTCCGCCACGGTGTCCCATCGTCATCTTGGATGCGTACATCGTCGGTGAACGCTTGCCTGGAAGGTTCGCCTCGAGGACGATCTGCTCGACGAACCCCTGGTTCATTTCGAATTCGACGCATTGGTTGAGTTTGTCCACGATCCAGACCGCGTAGCCCTCTAGCTGCTTCTTGTCATATCCGGAGTCATCGTCGGGAATCTTTGGTTCCGGAGCTGCTGGAATCAGCATGATCTTGGGTTTTGGCAAATCATACGTGTGCCCTTCATATGCGTAACCGAATATCACCCCGGAGGTGAATTCCGTCTTGGGCACCGATGGCTTAACGTCGATTGCGCCGATCATGACCATGTAGTTGGCTATTATCGAATTGACAAAAACGTATGAACTATTGGTTGCATTGATATCAAATATATCTTTCAGAACTGTCATTGTGTCATCGCTTGCAGGGGGATCAATTCCGATTCTAGCGCCAACAAGGGCAAATTGATTATTTAAGATTGCAGTATTTATCTCTGCTATATCATTTCTTGTTTTCAATCGCGGCAAGCCAGGTATTCCATACAAGCGTACTTGCGTGGCATTGAATGCACTGTGGGGATCACGCGTAGTGTAGGTTGGTCTGTGATAATCGTCGCTCATTTTACTCCCTCCTTTTTTGTTGCAGTCGATCAGTTCATAGAATCTCCCGCCATCTGAAGTTTTCTCCAAACTTTTCCGCAAGCGCGGGTGCCACCCGGTCGCTGACATCGACCAGCGTGGCAGCGGCATTCTCAAAGGTCAGGTCATCTGCATCGAGGCGCGGCCATGCCTGAGCAAGTGCGAGGGCGACTTCGTCCCTTGCTCTGATCAGCATGCTTTTGAACATGAAGGGCCGAGCGCGAAAGGCGCGGGACGTGAAATCCGAGATGCGCTGCATATCGGACTGGTCGACATCCTTGATATCGATCCCCAGCAGCCGCTCGTCGGCCAACCCCTCGTGCACCAATGCCGCGTGGTAGACGTCGACGATCGTGTCGAACACAGCTCCCGTGAACGGGCGTGACCTGTCGTGGATTTCGGCCGTCACCTCCGACATGCGGCGTGCATTGCTGGCGAGGCGGATCTGCCGATCGCCAGTCAGTTCGGCAATCCGGCTCAATTCATTGAGAACAAGCAGGTTGCCATCGCAGTGCCGCAGCAGACGGTCCATGCCGCTGTCGAAATTCAGGAAGGACAAGAGGGAGACCAGATCCGAGTTGGCTTCGTGGAACGGTCCGAAATCGCCTTGAGTCAGGCCGCCTGCTGGTGTCCCGAACAGCGAAAACAAGATCGCGTGGCCGACCTCATGTGCGATCACATCGAAGTTGAGCGCATAGGGGTACCTGCCTCCGTCGATGCCGCGCTCTCGGCCGAGTTCCAGATAGCCATAGCCCGATTGCGCATTTTCCCAGTCAACGAAGGGGATGATTTCGAGCCGCTCGTACGTCTCGGCAAAATACCAGACAATCGGTTTGCCGAGGTAGCTTTCCCAGATGTCCAGCACGCGGCTGACCGAGGCGAAAGCGTGCGCAGAAAGGAACTGGCGCGAGGTCAGGGAAAGCTGATCGAAATGGCCGTCAAAGCCAGCCTCGGCAGGCGGAAAGATTTCGCCGACAAACGGTGGCAGATAAGGGTAGTCGTAAGGCTCCTTGTCGAGGAGCGGATCGCGAACGTAGATGCGGTGATCTTCCGGGCCGGAGCGGATCAGATCGGGTGGAGTAGAAATCCATACTGTTTCGGGTGTTCCGTAACCCGAAAGGTGAGGGACCTGCGGGTAGACCAGGAACCGCGTTCCCAGCAACGGATCTTGCGCAACGGCACGATCGACCGCGTCCAATTGCTTGGCCCCCTCTGACACTACCACGCTATCACGGCCCTTACGTTGCGTAAATTGTCGGCCGCCAAGAGGTCAGGGCCTATAGCGCCAGCCCCGCATCATGCATATCCTTGGAGAAGGCCGAGGTTAGCTGTAATTTCGGCATCGGGTGTGCTTTTTCAAATGCTTGCTCCCGCAAAACTTCAAGTGCCCGCAGGGCATCTTGCTTCTTTTGCTGGACGAAAACCGCGCTTAGCTCCCTGCACAATTTCTCGACGTCGTACTTGCCGTCGTGCGCATCCCGGACCATCCGTGCCAGGGTGCGCTGGCGAAAGTTAACGGCCTGTGCCGCACCCTCGAGCCTCGCCCGCTGTTCGGGTGAAATCACGCCGCGCCGGAAAGCAGCGCGAAGGGTCCGGCGCAGATCAATCAGCGCATGCGTCAATTGAGCGAAATTCACCTCGGCCGGTCCATGCAATACTGCTACTGCGTCGTCGGGTGCAAAGGCGAAGCGGCGATACCATCTGTAGATTAGCCCGACGCCTTGCATATGGGGGAACAGCTCGGCTGCTCGAAGGGCACCCATGCTTGCCGCGCCGAAGACATGAATGCCGCGGCTGAGGGCCCACAGGATTTCCTTGTGCCGAACCGCCGGCTCGGCCTGAAAACCGCCGTCTATGACAAGGATCGCACTCGGGTCGAAATGCTGCACGGCCGAAACGATCGAGCCTTGCACGGCCGGGGGAAGGCATACCGCATCGACGACCTTCAACGCGTCGGCATGGGACACGGTAGGGCCGGTGAAGACGAGTTTCGGGCGCATAATCTCTACCCCTGCAAAAGCGGCTGCAAGGCAGGGATGACGATCCTGACAACCGACAGGGCGTCGAGCGGTCGCGTTCCCACCCGGATTAGGTGAACCGCCTCGAACCCTCTTTCTTCGAGAATTGCCAAGAGGACCGAGAGCCCGTCCGATGCCGTGTTGAACTTCTGCTCGGCGAGAGCGCGGAAATCCACGCTGCGCGGGCCATCGCGGAGGAGCCGGCGATGCGCTGCGATCATCTGCCGATCCGGGTATTTCGGATAGAACGCGCGCGTCAGGTCATCGCGCGCGCCCGAGATCGCCGCCAGACGGGCCTGGGCCGCTTCGTAGATGGCGTGTGCCGCCGCGCCGGCGAGACTGAAACCGGCAGCCGAGCCATCAGCCGGATGATCCAAAAGGACCGTTTCCGTCGGTTCGTCTTCCAGCAGATGGCACCACACCACCGGGATGCCCAACGGCGACAAAGCTTGCCAAAGGCCGACCAGCACGTTCTTGGCCGCCAAAGTTTCCAGGAGATCGCGGAGCGACGGATCGTCGATCGTCTCGGGATCGATGCGTTGACGATGGAAAAACCCGTGGGTCCGGTATGCCGTGGCGATCGCGTCGCGTTCGATGCATTCAAGCATGCCATGAACGATGGCATCCGTCTCCTCGAAGCCTGCGGCCAAACCGCTCGTCGATGCCGCGAAAATGCCGTCGTGGGGCAGTGACGGCAACACATAGGCGGTGTGCGCGAGCTCGAACGGGACCAGGTCGCGTCTGCCGGTAAGAAGATTGTCTGCGGCTACCCACGTCGTTTCCCTGCCGCGCCATCCGGGCGCGGTGCCTCCCTGGAGATGCCTTTCGAAACGATCCGGCGGAATGCGCAATTGATCGGCGCAGCCGACGACTGTGTCGAAATTCGCCACCTGCTCTGCAAAGAAGCTCTCGGCCGATTCCAGCATGGCCGATATCGCGGCTTGCGCCAAGGTGGCGCCCTTGCCTTGCGCGACCGCGTTGGAGAGCGAGAAAGGTCTTGTCACCTGCACGACCGGGATGCCGAGTTGGTCGAGCCCGGTAATGTCGGCGATCCGCGTGATGCCCAGGCCTTCGCGCATCTTCATCAGCCTCGCCAGCGCCTCGTCGGGCGGCGGACCCAGGCGTTTATATCGCTCCAGCATCGCGGATGCTCTTGCAGGGCCGGCTAGTGCCGAACGGCCGATTCGGGATTGACGATCAGCGCGGCGCCCGGCTCGAGAGCGGATTTCGCACGTTCGACCCGATCGCGATAGCGCGACAACAGTTCAGGTGCCAGGCCTGATGATTGAAGGGTCTGGTATGTACTGACGAGGAAAGGCACGGCGCTTTGCTCCGCGGCTATGGCGATGCTCTTTTCGAGGGCAGCGATTACGTCCGCCTCCGCATCGCCCTGGAGAAGAAGTAGCTCCGCCTTTCGCCTATAGAGTTCTGCCAGCCAGAAGCGGCTGCCGCCGGCCTCGGCCTGCGCCACAGCCGAGCCCAGCAGAGCGAGCGCCTCATCAACCTCGGCAGTTCGTGTCAAAAGCTCTGCCAGCATGCCGCAATAGACCGGCTCGTCCTCAGGCGTCTGGAACTCGCCATGCAGGCCAAGGCCTTGCCGCATTTTTTCCCTGCCGCTCTCGACCTTGCCGGCGTTGCCGTCGCACCAGCCTTCGAAGATTTGCGCTGCGGCGGCGAGCGCGGGCATATTGTGGTGCTCCGTCAAGTGGCGCAGATCCGCTATCACGCTTCGCAGCATCGAAAAATCGCGACGATAGCAATGCAGCATCGCCTCGTTGAGGTAGGCATGCGCGATGCTGCCGGCATGTCCGGTTTGCTGCGCCCAGCTCTTAGCTTCCGACATCGAATGGATCGAGCTCGCCGGCTTTCCGACGAACCACATCGACAAGGCGCGGTGGGCGAGCCCGCAGACCCTCGCGTCATGCCCGCCGAACAACGCAGCATTGGCTTTGCCCTGGCCGTGCTCATAGAGCGACAGTCCGGCGTCGACGGCCGCGATGCAGCGGTAGTGGCGGCCAAGATTGAAGTCGATTGCCCACACGCAATGCCTGGCCTGGAGTTGCACTTCGGCATCCTTGACATCCCTGAGATCGCTGAGCACGACTTCCGCGCGCTCACCGTCCATGACAGTATCTGTGAACCACCAGCCCCAGTAGATCGGGAACCACTTGGCCCGCTCGGCCACCGGCCGCCGCCGGGCGATCACCACGCCGTCCTCGTACAATTTGCGGGCGGGCGCTGAGTTCGGACCTTCGACAGCGGTCAGGATGGGACCGAGCACGATCATTGCCGATAGCCGCAGCGCGTCTCGCGTGTCGGCTGCCGCAACGCGCTCGCAGAGCGCCAATGCATGCTCGAGTATCTGCCTCGCTTCCGCCATTGCCGAGCGGGACGAGCTTTCCGTGCCTGCGATCACGAACTGAGCGATCGCGTCCTCCACAAGGCCTGCGCGCTCGGCGTGCTCGGCGACCTCGGCGGTGCCCAGCCACCCGGCCAGGTTTCGGTTGCGGCTCACCGCGGTAAACAGGCGGCGATGCAAGGCCTGCCGTCTCTTGCGCAGTGTTGCGTTGTAGATCGTCTCCTGGATAAGCGCATGGCGCACGCCATAGACCGGAACGCCGGAAGGCCGCACGCGGATCAGGAACCCGGCCTCACTCAGCGAGTCCAGCGCGTTTGCGATGATTTCGTCGTCGAGCTCCGGCACCAGCGCGCGCAGCAATTCCTGATTGAAACGATTGCCCGCGACGGCCGCGGCTCGCGCGACTTCGCGTGCCGGCCCCAGCGTTTCGAGCCTGGCCTCGATTACGCTTTCGAACACCGAGGCATGACTGCGCGTCGCGGTCTGCGCCAGCCGATCTGTTGCCGAGGCCGCGTTCTCGGTCATCCACTGGCAGATTTCCTCGATGAACAGCGGGACGCCTCCGGTCACGCGTTCCACCACGTCGAGCAATTCCGGGGAAGTTGACGGCTTGCCTTGCGGCCACATCGCCGCGATCGCCAGCCGCGTTTGCTCGCGGTTGAGCGGCTTTAGCGAGATTTGCCTAGGATTCGATGCTGCCAGCCAGCTCCCGGATTCAAGGCGCGTGGTCGCGATGACAAGCGCCGGGAAGTGACGGGTCGACTGTGCAAGCTCAGCCAACAATTGTCTCGACGTCAGGTCGATCCAATGGATGTCCTCGACCACCAGGAGGATCGGCCCGCTGGCGCACAAGGCTTCGAGCGAGTGGCGAACCGCCCAATTGGCTTTCGCGCGCATCGCCTCGGCGTCGATCTCCTTGAGCATCGGATCGGCTCCCGCAGCGCCGAGCAGGAACGAGAAGATGTCGATGATTTCGGGATCGCGGACGTCATGATGGCGAAATGCCTCCGCCACGGCGGCAGCGCTCAGCTGTCCTTCGTTGCCGGCGAGATCGCCGCGTACGTTCTGTAGCAGCGGATGCAGCGCCGAGTGCAAGCCGCCGGGCGTGCACTGGAAGAACAGCAGTTTCGCGCGCTGGTGACGCGTGCGCCGGCGCACTTCGTGAAGAATGCGCGACTTGCCGATTCCGGCCTCGCCCTCGATCACCACCACGCCGCCGTTTCCCGCAACGGCGCTGGCCCATGCTTCGGCGATCGTGGCGAGCTCGGCCTCGCGAGCGACGAGCGGACTGCTCAGCCGCCCGAAGGCGAAGAATCGATCGACCTCCCGCTTGTGACTCAGCGCGCGCCAGACCAGCTCCGGCTCGGCAAACCCCTTGATCGCATGGGTGCCCCTAAAGCTGAACACATGTGACCGTCGCGCCAGGTTGCGCGTCGCGTCCGAGACGACCACCGTATCCGGCTGCGCGATGGCCTGGAGCCGCGTGGCCATCGCGAAGGCAGGGCCGGTGACATTGTCATGACCGGTGTCGGCGTCACCCTTGTGGATCAGGGTCATCGATGTCGCGATTCCGACCCGGACATGCAAATCGGCGCGGCCTTTGTCCGAACCGACGCGCCTGCAGGCGTCGATGATTTCGAGCCCGGCTCGGATCGCCAGCGATGCCGCGTCCTTGGCGTCCATCTCGGCAGGAAACAAAGCAACGCCGCCATCGCCGACCTCAACCTGGACGGCACCCGAGCATGACGCGACCGCCTGTCTAGCCGCCCGCTGGAAGGCTGATATCAGTTCCTCGAACTCTTCGATGTCCAGGATGGCAAGAAGGTCGGTCGATCCGACCAGATCGTAGCAGAGCGCGGTCAGGATCCGGCGCTCATGCCGGGCTTCGGACGCATTGTTGCCGTTGCCGCCCAGAAAACCTGTTGCCACCGGCGCCGCCGGCAAAGCGACCGGACCCTTGTCCGACATGCTGCGATTTCCTCGCCGAGTGCAGTGACGGCAATATTAGCAAAGTGCGATGCTGTCCACAAAACAGTTGGCCGGTGGGCAGGGCTGGAAAAAGCCGATGCTGGGATCATTATGGAGCTATGCTCATGGAGCAAACTTCCCGTGGCCCTGACACCAGTTGTGACCGCTTTTGGTGGGCGGCCGGGATGACTTCAATGACCGACATGCGGCGCTTAGCGGTCAATTCGGCGGACATAACCGAGCTGCATTTATGGCCGCAATGTCAGCGTGATTGGGACTGGCATGGAGACCGCCACCAAAACATCAATCCATATGAGCGGCCGGCGCGCCGCCGGCGGGCGCGGCCTTCGGCTTGCGCAGCAGGATGACGAACGGGACGGCCAGCAGCGTCATCACCATCAGGAGTTTGAAGTCGTTGATGTAGGAGATCATCATCGCCTGGACGTTGACCAGCCTGTCGACCTGCGAAAGGGCCATGGGATCACCGCTCGCCGCCGCGGGCGAGGCTGCCCATAGGTTGGGGTTGTAGGGGTTGATGAACGCCCCGAGCTCGCTGTGGTTGACCTGCGTGTTCTGCACCATCAGCGCCGCAACCACCGAGACGCCGATCGACGAGCCGAGATTGCGCACAAGGCTGAACAGCGAGGTGGCGTCGGTGCGGTAGCGCGCGTCGAGCGTGGCGAAGGCCACCGCCGAGAGCGGCACGAACACCATGCCCATACCGAGGCCCTGGATGACGCCCGAAGAGATGATCAGCCAGTTGTCCATCTGCGGCGTGAAGCTTGCCATAGTGTAGAGCGACTGCGCGGTGAGCAGGAATCCGATCGCGACCAGAATACGCGCGTCGATCCTGTGCATGATGCGGCCGACGAACAGCATCGAAATCATCGTGCCGATACCGCGCGGGCCGAGCACGACACCGATGGTGACGGTCGGGTAGCCGAAGATGTTGGCAAGCATCGGCGGGAGCAGCGACATCGAAGCCAGGATCAGCACGCCCATGACGAAGATGAAGCCGAGCCCGGTCACGAAATTGCGGTCGAGGAAGATTTTCGGATCGATGAAGGGACGTTCGGACGTCACCGTGTGGATGATGAACACCCAGAAGCCGGTGATCGACAGCGCAAGCTCGATCCAGATCTCTGTCGAGGAGAACCAGTCGACCTCGCCGCCGCGGTCGAGCATCAGCTGCAGCGCGCCGACGCCGAGCGAGATCATGGCGAAGCCGAAGAAATCGAAGCTGCGCACGCGCTTGGCGACGACAGGCAGGTAGGCGGCCATGCCGATGAAGGCGAGGATGCCGACCGGCAGGTTGATAAAGAACACCCAGCGCCAGTTGAAATTCTCGGTCAGCCAGCCGCCGAGCGTCGGGCCGAGGATCGGCCCCAGCATGATGCCGGCGCCCCAGATGGCCATGGCCTGGCCGTGGCGTTCGCGGGGATTGATATCGAGCAGGAAGGTCTGCGACAGCGGCACGATCGCCGCTCCGAACACACCCTGCAGCAGGCGGAAGAGCACCATCGTCCCGAGGCTCCACGCCATGCCGCAAAGCATGGAGAAGATGGTGAAGCCGACGACGGAGGCCAGGAACAGCTCCTTGCGGCCGAGTCGGTCGGCGAGCCAGCCGGTGACCGGCGTCATGATGGCGGCGGCGACGATATAGGAGGTCAGCACCCAGTTGATGTTGTCCGGCGAGGCACCGAGATCGCCGGTCATGGTCGGCAGCGCGACATTGGCAATCGTGGTGTCGAGCGCCTGCATGACGGTCGCCAGCATCAGCGCGACCGTGATCAGGCCGCGGTGCGGTACTTCCTTGAAGGGTTCGGGCGTGCTCATGGTGTGGAACTTCCAGCAGGTAACAAAAACGGGTACATTGGGTTGCCCGGCGGCGGCGCCTTCCTTTGAGACCCTCGTCGCGGTGGAACGCGAGGATCGATGTGGGGGTTACATCGACCGAAAGTCTCTGTTGGAGCGGATGCCTGCCGCCCGGAAACCTGAGGACCGACGGATCCGTGTCGAAAGCCTCTGCCTTGGATCGACCCGCGACGCGGCTCGCCTCAAACGCTCGGCTTTCCCACCCCTCCCCTCAGTCCATTCCCTTGCGCCCGCTCATGCCCGCGGGCTTCACTTTGCGTTACTGCGCGTGCTCGCCGGCCGTGGCGTGACCGAAGATCGACGGCAGGCCGCGCGCGACGCCGGTATCGACGGTGACCGTCGCGCTCATGCCGGTGCGCAGCGCCATCTTGGCGTCGGGGTCGGTCAGTTCCAGGCGCACGGGGATGCGCTGGGTGACCTTGACCCAGTTGCCGGTGGCGTTCTGGGCGGGCAGCAGCGAGAACTCGGCGCCGGTGCCGGCGCCGATCGCCTTGACGGTCGCCTCGAAGGTCCGGCCCGGATAGGTGTCGACCACGATCTCGGCCTTCTGGCCCGGCTTCATATTGGTGAGCTGCGTCTCCTTGAAGTTGGCGTCGATCCAGGTGTCGTCGGTCTCGACCAGCGCGAACAGCGGCGTGCCGACGGAGACATACTGGCCGACCTTGAAGGACGAGGCCTGGTAGACGATGCCGTCGGACGGCGCCTTCACCGTGGTCTGCGAGAGGTTGTAGGCGGCCTTGTCGCGCGCGGCGAGCGCCGACATCACGCTTGGATGCTTGTCGGTCTCGATGTCGGGGTTGCCGCCAAGCGCCGCCTTGGCACTGATGATGCCCTGCTCGGCGACCGCGAGCTGCTGCTTGGCCTTGTCGAGGTCGTTGCGGGCCTCGTCCAGCGACGACTTGGCATTGATGCCCTTCTCAGCGAGATCGGCGGCGCGGTCATATTGCGACTGCGCATAGTCGACCTCGCTCTTGGCCGACTTCTGCTGCGCCATCGCCTGGCTGTAGGCGGCGCGCAGCTGCTCGACATTGAGCCGCGCGGCGGCAACAGCCGCGTCGGCCTGGGCCAGCGCGATCTTGTAAGGCTCGGGGTCGATGACGAAGAGAAGGTCGCCCGCCTTGACCGTCTGGTTGTCGGCAATGCCGACCTGGACGATGCGGCCGGCCGTATCCGAGGCAATCGAAATCCGGGCCTGCTGCAGGTTGGCGTTCTCGGTCTCCTGGTAGCGACCGCCGGTGACCCAGACATAGGCGCCGCCGGCGAGCAGCGCCAGCGGCAGGGCGACCATCAAAAGGAAGCGGCCGGTGCGGCGCTTCTTCCTCGGTGCTGCCGGTGCGGGCTGCGGCTCCGCTGCCGCGGAGACTGGCGCAGCCTCCGGCTTCGCCGGCGCCTCGATCTCGAGCTTGGTGACGTTGTCGTCTGCTTTCTTGGCTGCCGCGTTCATGCTGCCCGCCCTTCCGTATTCTTGATTTTTTCGAGGGACGACGTCTCGCCGTCGGTCAAATTCTGCACGATGGTGTCGAGCACCCGGATCAGGATGCGACGGTCCTCCGGCGATACGCCGATGAGCGATTCCTCATAGACTTCGCCGGCGAGGCTTTTGACATCGGTGTAGGCTGCGTTGGCCTTTTCGGTCGGGAAGATCATGCGCACACGCCGGTCGGCCGCGTCGGCGCGACGCTCGATCCAGCCGCCCTCCTCCATCCGGTCGCAGAGGCGAGAAACGCTGATCGGCTCGATGTCGAGCAGCTCGGCGAGCCGCGCCTGCGCGACACCGGCCTCCTTGGCGACACGGACGAGAAGCCGCCATTGCGCCGAGGAAAGGCCCAACCCGCTGGCGCGCGCCTCAAAGCGCTTGCGCATGAGGCGCTGCACGTCGTGGATCAAAAATCCCAATCTGTCGATGCCATCTGAAACCATGAGCGGCATATATAATAAGCGTGCTTACTATTCAAGTGGCTGCGTTGTTCCAGAAGCCGGCAACCGCACGCGGCCATGCCAGGGCTGCATGGTCGAAGCTCGCCAAGGCGGGCATGAGAGCGCCACAGAGCGCCGGCTCCGGCGTCGTCTTCAGGCAATGGGTGCATGGCATGGTGCCAACTGTCTAGGATTCACAGTGTTTTAGCAGCTGCGCTGGTGCCGTTCGGCATGTTTGTGATACATCTGCCGGCGAGGATCGGGGGATCATCGCAATGCCGACGCTCTATGCACTGAAGCCGGCTTTCCAGGACAGGCTGCGGCCGCTGGTCAACAGGCTGGCGGCGATGGGTGTGACGGCCAACGGCATAACGGTCGCGGCTGCGCTGCTGTCCATCGCGGCTGGATCGGCGATCGCGGTCCTCCCCGGTTGGAGCCCGCTGCTCTTCCTCATCCCCCTGGTGCTTTTCCTGCGCATGGCGCTCAACGCCATTGACGGCATGCTAGCGCGCGAGCATGGCCAGGCCTCGACGCTCGGCATGTACCTCAACGAGATCTGCGATGTCGTCTCCGACCTCGCGCTGATCCTGCCCTTCGCCGCCCTTCCTCAATTCGGCGCCTGGGGCGTCGTCTCCTTTGCCATCGCCGCGGCGCTCACCGAGTTCGCCGGCGTGCTCGGCATCGCAGCCGGGATCGGGCGAAACTATGCCGGGCCGTTCGGCAAGAGCGACAGGGCGCTGGCGCTCGGCGTGGTCGCCGTGCTCGCCGCCGCCGGGCTCTGGCCGGAGGCAATCGCCCCGTTTGTGTTTCCGGCCATGGCTACGCTTTCGCTGCTGACCGCCATAAACCGGATACGCGCCGGTCTTATTGGCAGCACCGGCTGAGCACCGAGACTCGCCATGCCGCCCGGGGGAACCACCATGCTTCACGAACAGGTCGCCAGCGCGCCGGCGGAAAGCCTTGCGCGGCAGGCGCAGGAACGCACCTTCCGCAGCCATGACGGCACGCAGATCTTTTACCGCTACTGGCCGGCGATGCAGGCCAAGGCCAAGGGCGCGGTCGTGCTCTTCCATCGCGGGCACGAGCATGGCGGCCGCATGGCGCATCTCGTCGACGAACTCAGCATGTCCGACTACGCCTTCTACGCCTGGGATGCGCGCGGCAACGGCCGCTCCGCCGGCGAGCGCGGCTACGCTCCGTCTTTCGCCGCGCTGGTGCGCGATATCGACTGTTTCATGCGTGAGATCGCCGCCAGGGACGGTCTTGCCGCGCAGGACATCGCGTTGATCGCGCAGTCCTTCGGCGCGGTGCTGGCGGCCGCGTGGGTGCACGACTATGCGCCCAAGCTGCGCGCCATGGTGCTCGCCTCGCCCGCCTTCTCGGTGAAACTCTATGTCCCTTTCGCCAAGGAAGGCATCGCGCTGTGGCAAAAGATCAAGGGACGCTTCTTCGTCGATTCCTACGTCAAGGCGAACCTTCTCACTCATGACCCTGTGCGCATTGCTTCCTTCGAAAACGACAAGCTGATCACAAGGCCGATCGCCTCGAACATCCTGGTCGAGCTCTATCAGCACGCGGCGCGCATCGTTGCCGATGCGCGCGCCATCACCGTGCCGACGCAGCTTCTTCTGTCGGGCAGCGACTGGGTGGTGCGGCACGCGCCGCAGCACGAGTTCTTCGTCAATCTCGGCAGCCGCGCGAAGGAGCGCCACGTGCTGCCGGGCTTCTTCCACGATACGCTGGGCGAGCGCGACCGCGCCAAGGCGCTCGACCTGATCCGGCCGTTCCTCGAAGCGCAGTTCGCGGCACCCGCGGAAGCTGTAGAGCTGAAGCAGGCGGACATCGCCGGCTACACGCGCGACGAGGCCGACCGCCTCGCCTCGCCGCTCGATCTGCTTTCGCCCAGGGGCCTCTACTGGGCTATGAGCCGCGCCTGCATCCGCATCGGCAGCTGGTTCTCGCAAGGCATGAAGGTCGGCGTTACCACCGGCTTCGATTCCGGTTCGACGCTCGACTATGTCTATGAGAACGAGCCGCGCGGCCTGGGGCCGATCGGCCGCATGGTCGACCGGACCTTCCTCGACGCCATCGGTTGGCGCGGCATCCGCCAGCGCAAGCTTCACATCGAAGAGCTGATCGGCTCGGCGCTGGCAATGCTGAAGGCCGCTGGGCGGCCGACCAACATCCTGGACATTGCGTCTGGTCACGGCCGCTACGTCCTCGATGCGATCGACATGAGCCGGGAGCAACCGACCAGCGTTCGGCTGCGCGACTATTCCGACCTCAATGTCGAGCTCGGCCGCAAGCTGATCGCCGAGCGGCAATTGCCGGCCAGCGTGTCGTTCCAGCGCGCCGACGCCTTCGACGGCGATGGGCTCGCCGCGCTCGATCCGGCGCCGGACCTCGCCATCGTCTCCGGCCTTTACGAGCTCTTCTCCGACAATGCGCTGATTGCGCGCTCGCTCGGCGGCCTTGCCCGCGCCATGCAGCCGGGCAGCCTGCTCGTTTACACCAACCAGCCCTGGCACCCGCAGCTCGAAATGATCGCGCGCAGCCTGACCTCGCATCGCGGCGGCCAGGCCTGGGTGATGCGGCGGCGCACGCAAGGCGAGATGGATCAGCTGGTCGAGGCGGCAGGCTTCGAGAAGCTCGACCAGCGCATCGACCAATGGGGCATCTTCACCGTCTCGCTGGCAAGGCGGCTTTAGGACCACCGCCGCATGCCTTCCAGTGCCGAGCCCCCGCCACTTTCACCCAGCGCCGAGCCCTATGGGCGTGTCGTCCTGCGCGCAGCGCTGTGGCTCGCTTTCCTCGCGCCTTTCTTCTATTCGACCTACGGCTTCGCCAATTGGCTCGCCTCGACGCGCGACCATGTCGGCAGCATCGTGTTCTCCTGGGAACACCATGTTCCGTTCGTCGCCTGGACAATCGTGCCCTACTGGTCGATCAACCTGTTCTACGGACTGTCGCTCCTGCTCAACGACAGCCGCCAGGGCGTCGACCGGCTGGCCGGCCGATACCTCACCGCGCAGATCGTCGCCGTCGCCTGCTTCATCCTGTTTCCGCTGACCGCCACATTCGTGCGGCCGGAAACGAGCGGCCTGCCGGGTTTCCTGTTTGCGGTCCTCGGCGGCTTCGACAAGCCGTTCAACCAGGCGCCGTCGCTGCATATCGCGCTGTTGGTGATCATCTGGGATCATTGGCGCCAGCGCCTCGCCGGTCCTTTGCTGGGGCTCTGGCACGGCTGGTGCTTTCTGATCGGCGCCTCGGTGCTGACCACCTGGCAGCATCATTTCATCGACATCCCGACCGGCGCGCTGCTCGGCTTCTTTGCCCTGTGGCTCTTTCCGGCACAGGGCCAGCTGCCGTTCGCCGGTTTCCGCCTGACTGCCGACGGCAAGGCATGGCGGCTTGCGCTATACTACGCGCTGGGCGCCGCTCTGGCGCTAACGGGCGCTGTGGTCGGCGTCTTCTTCTCCGCCCTCGCCTTGTTGCTCCTATGGCCTTCGCTGGCGCTGGCCATCGTCGCCTTCGCCTATGCCGGGGCCGGCGCGAAAGTGTTCCAGAAGGCGGTTGATGGCCGTGTGTCGCTGGCAAGCCGCATCCTGCTTTGGCCTTATCGCCTAGGCGCCAGGGTCAATGTCTGGGCATGGACGCGCAAGCTGCCGCCGGTCGTGCCGGTCAGCGACGGCGTCTTCCTTGGGCGGTTCCCGAACGCCGCCGAGGCTGACGGCTTCGGCACGGTGATCGATCTCGCCGCCGAGCTTGAGCGGCCGGGCGACGCGCCGGGCCGCTGGCAAAGCTTCGGCATGCTCGATCTGCTGTCGCCGCCGGCGGACACGCTCGACCAAGCGGTGGCGGCGATCGAGCCGGCGCGCCGGCATGGCACGGTGCTGGTCTGCTGCGCGCTCGGCTTCCAGCGCAGTGCCACCGTCATCGCCGGATGGCTCGTCGCGAGCGGCCGCTCGCACACGCCGTCACAGGCGCGCAAGCAGCTCGCCGCGTCCGGACGACCGGTGCATCTTCAGGTCGGACTGGACGAGCCGGCATGACGGACGAAGCCTATCAGCAGCGGACAGCCGCCTTTGCCGCGATGCTGATCAAGCACGCCGCATGGCCGGCCGCGATCGTGCTCGTCTGCGACGGCTTCGCGCCTTTGGTCGCCTCGGCGCGCGGCGCGCTCCAGGCGCCGATCGCGGTGCTGGCGCTGCTGGTCGCGGCGGCAAGCGCCATCGTGGTGCTTGGGTTTTCGGCGCTTCTCGCCTTCGACGCGCTGTTGTTCCGGCTGATGGCGAGCCATGACAATGAGCGTTCGGGATGCGCCGCGGTCGACGACGTGCTGGCGCGCATGCGGCTCAAGCCTGTCTCCTCGTCTCCGCGCCCGCTCGAGGACCGCATCGCCGGAACGCGCCGCCTGCTTGCCCGGCAGCGCATCGCCTTCGCGATCTTCGTCATCGCGTTCCTGACAGCCGGATTCTGGATGCCGGGATGAACAAGCTGTCGCTCCGGACCTTCACGCTGCTGCAGACGGCGACTTCGGTCGGCCTGTCGGCGCTGGCCCGGGCGGTGACCGGCGTGCGTCCGATCTGGAGCGGCTGCCAGCCATCGGACCGGCAGCGCATCTATTTCGCCAACCACACCAGCCATGGCGATTTCATCCTTTTGTCGGCTTGCCTCAGCGAAAGAGAACGCGCCACCACTCATGCGATCGCCGCCGCCGAATATTGGCGAAAGTCGCGCCTGCGCCGCTTCATCGCCGAGGACATGCTGTCCTCCGTGCTGATCAGCCGGCAGTGGACGAGCCCGGAAGAGAACCCGATCTCCGTCATGCTTTCCGTTCTCGACCGGGGTCATTCGCTGATCATTTTCCCGGAAGGCACGCGCAACATGAGCGACGAGCTGCTGCCGTTCCGCTCCGGGCTCTACAATCTGTCGATGGCGCGGCCGGAAGTGGAGCTGATCCCGTGCTGGATCGAGAACATGTCGCGCGTGTTGCCCAAGGGCCAGTTCCTGCCGGTGCCGCTGCTTTGCCGCGTGGTCTTCGGCGCGCCGGTGGCGGTAGCGCCGGGCGAGGAACGCCGCGCCTTCCTCGAACGCGCCCGGGCCGAACTTCTGGCGCTCAATCCCCGCCCTGATCGAGACGAATGATGCGCCACGAAATCAGTATCCTGATCATCGGCCTTTTCGTGGTGCTGACCACCGCCAGCGCCACCGCCGCCGTGCTGTCGGCGCGCGCGCCGAAGCCGCTCAGCGCGACGCTCACCAACCTCACCCAGCGCATCAATGCCTGGTGGGTGATGGTGGCGCTGATGACGGTCGCCTTCTTCTTCGGCCGCTACGGCATGACCATCCTGTTCGCGCTGATCTCGTTCGCGGCGCTGCGCGAGTTCGTGACCTTGACGCACAGCCGCCGCAGCGACCATTGGGTTCTGCTCGGCATGTTCGGCATCGTCATTCCGTTCCAGTACTGGCTGGTGTGGACGGCCTGGTACGGGCTGTTCGTGATCTTCATCCCGGTCTACTGCTTCCTGCTGATGCCGGCGATCACGGCGCTGCACGGCGATACCGAGCGCTTCCTGGAGCGCGTCTCGGCGCAGCAATGGGCGATCATGATCGCGGTCTATTGCGTAAGCCACGTCCCTGCGCTGCTGACGCTGAACGTGCCCGGCTTCGAGGGCCGCAACCTGGTGCTCGTCGCCTTCCTGATCATCGTCGTGCAGGGCAGCGACGTGCTGCAGTACATCTTCGGCAAGCTGTTCGGAAAGCACCGCTTCTCGCCAAAGGTCTCGCCGTCGAAGACCTGGGAGGGGCTGATCGGCGGGCTCGTCGCCTCGAGCCTGCTCGGCGCGCTGCTCGCCTTCATCACGCCGTTCTCGCCATTGCAGGCCTCGGCCGTCGCCTTCGTCGCCTGCACGATGGGATTCCTCGGCGGGCTGGTCGCTTCCGCAATCAAGCGCGACCAGGGCGTGAAGGATTGGGGGCATCTGATCGAGGGCCATGGCGGCATGCTCGACCGCACCGACAGCCTGGTCTTCGCCGCGCCGATCTTCTTCCACCTGGTGCGCTATTTCTGGACGGTTTGAGCGTCGGCATCGGCGTCTCCCCTGCGCAATTCCAAGGTCGCCTCACCCAAACATCGGAAAATTTTCAGAAACCGTTCGGGATTTCCGGAGCCGGAAGCGCCAAGAAGATCGGGCTGGCGAAAAGACAGGCCGCAAAGCCCGATCTCCCTCTCCAGCCAACTGATTTCCCGGTCGCCGCATCCTCCTAGCGCGGCCGCAACCTTGGTCATGGAGACAACATGATTGCACTTTTTCATAACAGGCCGCTGCGGCGCCGCCTTGTCGCCGGATCGATCGCCGTTCTTGCCTGCGGCGGCGCCATGGTCTGGCACGGCGCCAGAAGCGAGGCCTCGAACGTGAAGCCCGCCGCAGCCGAGACAAAGCTTGTCAAGGCCATCGCGGCCGTCCCGATGCTCAGCGCCGATACCCGCATCGCCATCGGCGAGATCCGGCCGAGGCTAGAAAGCGACCTCGGCTTCCGCGTGTCGGGCAAGCTGCTCGAACGTGTCGCCGAGATCGGTTCGACGGTGAAGAAAGGCGAGGTGCTGGCCCGCATCGAAGACCAGGACTATCGCAACCGGCTCGCCAGCGCCGAGGCCGATGTCGCGGCGGCACAGGCCGTGCTTGTCGAAGCAAAAGCTGCGGAGGCCCGGATCGGTGCGCTGCTCGGCAAGGGTTTTACCACCCGAGCCAATTATGACGCGACACTGAAGAATCTGCGTTCGGCGCAGGCCAAGCTCAAGTCGGCGAACATCGCCTTCGAGATGGCCAAGGACCAACTCGGCTATACCGAGCTGCATGCGGAATTCGACGGCATCGTCACCGCCACCGGTGCCGAAGCCGGCCAGTCGGTCAATGTCGGACAGATGGTGGCGCGGGTTGCCGATCCGGAGAGCCGCGACGCCGTGTTCTCGATCGCCGAAGCGGTCTTCGCCAACGCACCCGATACCAAGCACCCGCCAAAAGTGACTGTCTCGCTGCTCAGCAATCCGGCGATCACCGCGGTCGGCAGCATCCGCGAGATCGCGCCTATGGCCGACGCCGCGACCCGCACCTTCCAGGTAAAGGTCTCGATCGAGAATGCGCCCAACGAGATGCGCTTCGGCGCAAGTGTTTCCGGCCGCGCCGAGATGGGCGGCGCGCCGGTCATGGTGCTGCCGGGCAGCGCGCTGTTCGACAAGGACGGCAAGCCGGCCGTGTGGGTCGTGTCCGCCTCGTCGGCGGTGGAGCTCAAGCCGGTCACGGTTGCCCGATACGAGACCGACCGTGTCGTGGTCAGCGGCGGCCTCGCCAAAGGCGATCTGGTCGTCACCGCCGGCGTGAACCGGCTGCGGGAACACGAAAAAGTGCGTATCGTTGAAGGAGAGGAAAAATGACCATGTCCAAGACAAAGGTCCTGATTGCCGGCGCCGGTCCGACCGGGCTGACGCTCGCTCTCTGGCTGACCAGGCTCGGCGTCCCGGTCCGCATCTTCGACAAGGCCACCGGTCCGGGTGAAACCTCGCGCGCGCTCGCCGTCCAGGCCCGCACGCTGGAGTTCCATCGCCAGATCGGCATCGTCGAGGACATCCTTGCCGAGGGCATCCGGTTGGAACGGCTTACGTTGCATACGCCGGCCGGCGTCGCAGCGCGGCTGCCGCTTTCCGATTTCGGCCGCGGCATCAGCCCCTACTCCTTCGCCTTCGCGCTGCCGCAGGACATCCATGAACGCGTGCTGATCACGCATCTGGAACGCGCCGGCGTCGAGGTCGAGCGCGGTACGGAGCTCGTTGCCTTCCAGGACAAGGGTGACGCGGTCATCGCGACGCTTTCGCGGAACGGCAAGACCGAGACCGTCAGCGCAGCCTATCTTGCCGGTTGCGACGGCGCCCGCAGCACGGTTCGCCATGGGCTGAACATCGGCTTTCCGGGCGGTACCTACGAGCAGGCCTTCTACGTCGCCGACGTGAAGGGCACGGGCAACGTCACCCGCAATGGCATGGACACGACCATCAGCACCTATGGCTTCGCTATCGTGATGCCGGTCCGGCAGTCGGGCTCGCTGCGCCTCATCGGCATCGTGCCGAAGGCGCATGAGGCCGACGAGACGATCAGCTTCGAGGCGATCCGCGCCGATGTCGAGCGCGAGACCGGCGTCACGGTCGAGGAGGTCAACTGGTTCTCGACCTATCGCGTCCATCATCGCGTCGCCGAGCGCTTCCGCGCCGGCCGCGTGTTCCTCGTCGGCGATGCCGGACACATCCATAGCCCGGCCGGCGGCCAGGGCATGAACACCGGCATGGGCGATGCTGTGAACCTCGCGTGGAAGCTAGGCGCCGTGGTGCAGGGCCGTGCCGATCCGCGCCTGCTCGACAGCTACCAGCCGGAGCGCATCGCCTTTGCCCACAAGCTGATCGAAAGCACCGACAAGGTGTTCCGCTTCATCACCAACCGCTCGCGACTGGTCGGCCTGTTCCGGCGTTACGTGATGCCGAAGGTCATGAACATCGGGCTCCACACATCGTTCGGGTCGCGCGCATTCTTCGGCGTGATCTCGCAGACGGCGATCGAGTACCGCGCCGGGCCGATCAGCTCGGGCGTGGCGGGCAGGGTCAGCGGCGGCGATCGCCTGCCCTACGTCACGGGCGCGGGCGGCGACAATTTCGAGCCGCTGCGGTCGCTCGACTGGCAGGTCCATGTCTATGGCGAGGTCAATTGCGATTTCCGGGCGATGCTCGCGCCGACAGGAATTGCAGTGCATGGCTTCGCCTGGACAGACGCAGCCGTGAAGGCCGGCCTGCAGCGCGACGCAGCCTATCTGGTGAGGCCGGACGGCCATGTCGCGCTCGCCTCGCCGGTCCAGGAGGCAGCCGCCTTCCAGCGCTATCTCGCCGGCCTCGCCATCAGGCCGAGAACCGCCGAGCGCGCGCCCTACCGTGTGCCGGGCACCATGCACAGCCTGGCCTGAATTGCTATGGCGCGCCCGCCAAGCGGCGGGCGCTGACCGAACCCAAACCGTCATTTGTTTTGGCCAGCCGGCAGGCGCCGGCGGAGCGCGCTTGCGCGCGCCCTGAAAAGGAACCGCATCATGACCAGCTTCAATCTTTCCGAATGGGCGCTGCGGCACCGCAGCTTCATCGTCTACCTGATGATCGCGGCCGCCCTTGCCGGCCTCTACGCCTATGGCGGCCTCGGCCGCGAAGAGGACCCGCCCTTCACCATCAAGACCATGGTGGTGAGGACGATGTGGCCGGGCGCCATCACCAGCGACACGGTGGAGCAGATCACCGATCGCATCGAGAAGAAGCTCGAAGAGCTGCCGGACCTCGACTACGTCAAGAGCTACACCAAGCCCGGCGAATCCGTCGTCTTCGTCAACCTCAAGGACACGGTGGCCGCCGACCAGGTGCAGCCGCTCTGGTACCAGGTGCGCAAGAAGCTCGACGACATCAAGCCGACGCTGCCGTCCGGCGTGCAGGGCCCGTTCTACAACGACGAGTTCGGCGACACCTATTCGCTGATCTACGCGCTCACCTCCGACAGCCTCAGCCATCGCGAGTTGAAGGATCTCGGCACCAGCCTGCGCGCCGGGCTGCTGACGGTGAAGGACGTCGCCAAGGTCGACCTCATCGGCCAGCAGGACGAGAAGCTCTATCTCGAATTCTCGACGCAGAAGGTGGCGGCGCTCGGCCTCGATGTCGGCACGCTGTCGCAGGCGCTGCAGGCGCAGAACGCGCTGACGCCGAGCGGCACGGTCGATGCCGGTCCCGAGCGCATCGCCATCCGCGTGTCCGGCAGCTTCACCTCCGAGGAAAGCCTCAAGGAGATCAACTTCTACGCCAACGGCCATTACTTCCGGCTGGGCGACGTCGCCGAGGTCAAGCGCGCCTATTCCGACCCGCCGCAGCCGATGTTCCGCTTCAACGGCAAGCCTGCGGTCGGCATCGCCATCTCGATGACTTCGGGCGGCGACGCGCTGGCGCTGGGCGAGACCGTCAAGGAGAAGATGCATGAGATGCAGGCCGAGCTGCCGCTCGGCGCCGAGCTCGGCCTGGTCGCCGACCAGTCGCATGTGGTGGAAGAATCCGTCGGCGAGTTCACCAAGAGCCTCGGCGAGGCGATCGCCATCGTGCTCGCCGTCTCGCTGCTGGCGCTCGGCTGGCGTCCCGGCGTCGTCGTGGCGGTCGCCATCCCGCTGGTGCTGGCGATCACCTTCGTCACCATGGAGTATTTCGGCATCTCGCTGCAGCGCATCTCGCTCGGCGCGCTGATCATCGCGCTCGGCCTGCTGGTCGACGATGCCATGATCGCGGTCGAGATGATGATCTCGCGCATGGAGGAAGGCTACGACAAGATCTCGGCCGCCACTTATGCATATACCTCCACCGCCTTCCCGATGCTCACCGGCACGCTGGTGACGATCGCCGGCTTCGTGCCGGTCGGCTTCGCCAAGAGCGGCGCCGGCGAATACTGCTTCTCGCTGTTCGCTGTCGTGGCGATCGCGCTCGTCGTCTCCTGGGTGGTGGCGGTGCTGTTCACGCCGCTGACCGGCGTCTTCCTGCTGCCCGATCGCATCAAGGGGCATGGCGGCAGCCATCAGCCCTCGCGCGTCGGCCGCGGTTTCCAGGCGCTGCTCGAGATGGCGATGCGGGCAAAGTGGCTGGTGCTGTCGGCGACGGCCGGACTGTTCGCGCTCTCCGTCGTGGCGATGGGCTTCGTCGGCCAGGAGTTCTTCCCGAAGTCCGACCGGCCCGAGGTGATGCTCGACCTCACCTTGCCGCGCACCGCTTCGATCAAGTCGACGGATGCCGTGGTCGAGCGCGTCGAGAAGCTGCTCGCCGCCGATCCTGATATCGACCACTGGAGCTTCTATGTCGGCCAGGGCGCGGTGCGCTTCTACCTGCCGCTCGACGCACAGCTCGCCAACGACTTCTTCGCCCAGGCGGTGGTCGTTACCAAGGGCCACGCCGTGCGCCAGGCGGTGATCGACCGGCTGGAGAAGCAGCTGTCGACCGGCTTCGACGACGTCATGGCGCGCGTCACGCCGCTGGAGCTCGGCCCGCCGGTCGGCTGGCCGCTGAAGTTCCGCGTCAGCGGTCCGGATCCGGACAAGACGCGCAGCCTGGCGCAGCAGTTCGCGCAGGTGCTGGGCAGCGACGCCTCGGTGCGCAACATCAACTACGACTGGAACGAGCCGGCCAAGGTCATCAAGGTCGATGTCGACCAGGACCGGGCGCGCGCGCTGGGCATCTCCTCGCAGCAGCTGTCGGAGACGATCAACGCGGTGCTCTCCGGCTCGAAGATCACCCAGATGCGCGACGACATCTACCTCGTCGACATCGTTGCCCGCGCGGTGGAAACCGAACGCGCCAGCATCGACACGCTGCGCGGCCTGACGATCAGCGCCTCCGGCGGACGGCGGGTGCCGCTCGAGCAGGTGGCGAAGCTCACCTACCAGACCGAGCCGCCGCTGATCTGGCGCCGCGGCCGGCTGCCGACCGTGACCGTCCAGGCCGATGTCGCGCCGGGCGAAAATGCCACGCTGGTCACGCGGCGGCTGGAGAGCGCCATCGCCGCCTTCAAGGCGGAACTGCCGGCGCGCTACAGCGTCGAGCAGGGCGGCGTGATCGAGGACAGCGCCAAGGCCCAGGCCTCGATCTTCGTGGTGTTCCCGCTGATGCTGTTCATCATGGCCACCGTCCTGATGGTGCAGCTGATGAGCTTCCAGCGCCTGGTGCTGGTGCTGCTCACCGCTCCGCTTGCGATCATCGGCGTCGCCGGCGCGCTGCTCTTGTCGGGCGCTCCGATGGGCTTCGTCGCGATCCTCGGCGTGATGTCGCTGATCGGCATGGTGATCCGCAACTCGGTGATCCTGATCGCGCAGATCGACCAGCACATCGCCGCCGGCGAGGAACCATGGGCAGCGGTGATCAGCGCCACCACGCATCGGTTGCGGCCGATCCTGCTCACGGCGGCGGCCGCCATCCTCGGCATGATCCCGATCGCGCCGACGGTGTTCTGGGGGCCGATGGCCTATGCGGTGATGGGCGGCCTCTTGGTGGCGACCGTGCTGACGCTGGTTTTCCTGCCGACGCTCTACGTCACCTGGTTCGGCATCAAGGCGCCGGCTGAGAGCACCCCCGCGGCCGAACCGACCGCGGCCGCAGCCGAGCCCCAGCCGCTGGTGGCCTGAGCGGCGCCCTCCCAGCAGCCACGGCGGCCAACGCCGCCGTGGCGACCTTTATCACCCAAAACGGAAAGGAACGATCATGACACCCTTCTTTGGAAATCTTCTCGTTCGCGTGAATGCCGGCTTCCTGGTCCTTGCTTCCGCAGGCGGGCTCGCCACCGACATTGCCGGCTCGTTCTTCGGGCGCGGGGCTGAAGCCGTGCTGCTCAACAACGCACCCGGCACCGGCATCGGCTTCATCGAGGCGCACGGGCTGGCCCTGATCATCGGCGTGACGCTCTGGCGCATCGCCTACTCCCGCAACTGGCACGCCGTGCTGGCTGCCGTGCATGTGCTGCTCGGAACGGCCAACCTTCTGTTCTGGCAGTTCTTCATCGCCGCCGACGTGCTTGTCGTCGGCTACGTAACAACCGCGGCGCACTGGCTGTTCGTGGTTGCTCACCTGGCGGCGCTGACGGGTTCGACCCGGCTGGCCGCTTCATCCTCCCACTAGAACTGAACACCAACCTCAGGAGAAACGAAAATGCCTGTGAAATCTTTCAGGAAAATGCGCTCGGCCGCTGCGTTGCTCGCCATCGGCCTCGCCGCCGTCGAGATTGTCGGCATGGCCGTGCCGGCCCTGTCGCTGGTCGGTACCGCCGAAGCCCGCATCGGGGCGCCCTGGACACCGCACAGCGCCGCGGGCGTCGCTCGGCGCGCCACGACATGGCGTGTGCTGAGGCACACCACCGCCTGGGTCGCCACGCTGCCGGCAGGCTGCGTTCGCACCAAGGTCAACGGCTTCGACGTCTGGCGCTGCGGCCGGACCTACTACCGGCCCTATCAAGGCCGCTACATCGTGGTCGTCGTCGATTGAGGCGGCTCGGGCACAGCCCAAAGCGCGTCGCGCTGAAACGGATTCGGGCGACGCGCTTAAGTTTGTGTGTTGATATCCCAGAACCGCTGCACACTTCCGGGGCGACATGCATTTAGCCGAGGGCAAGCCTGACGCCTTCGCAGAGATGCTCGGCATCGGCCGGATTTTCGAACGGCACGCCGTGCAGCGCATAGTCGAGCGGCGAGAAGGAAGCGCCCTCCTCGATGAGGGCGATCTGCCGCCGCGCCTTGTCCCTGTCGCCCATCTGGGCATAGCAGGCGGCCAGCCTCGTCCTGATCCAGGGCGCCGGCCGCGTCGCGAGCTCCAGCGCTTCCGCCGCCTGCCGATATTCGCCCATCATGTAGAGCGCCAGGGCGCGGTCGAACTGGTACCAGTGCGGATGCAGCGGATCGATGCGGATGCCGCGCGCCAGCCAGGTCAGCGCTTCGAGCGGCCGGCCGCGCATGGTGAGCAGCATGCCCATCTGCTCGATGCTGTCGGCGTCGTACGGGTTGAGCTGCAAGGCGATGCGCATGTGATGCTCGGCCGCCTCGTGATCGCGCATATAGAGGCGGATCAGCGACTGCACGCGGTGGCCGGTCGGCTGGTCGGGCGACAGGGCCAGCCCTTTGTCGGCAAGGTCGCGCGCATTTTCCAGGACAGCATCGCTGGCGCGCCCGAACTCGCTGTCCAGGGAGCGCGCCAAAGCGAGATAAGAATAGGCAAGCCCGTAATTCGGATCTTTTGCGATCGCCGCCTCGAACAAGGCCTCGGCGCCGCGTTGGTCGGTCTGAGCGGGATCGCGCAGCAGCGCGAAGCCGCGCAGCAGGAGCTCGTACGCGGCAAGGCTGGTCACCGGCTTGCGCGAGGCCTGCTCGAGGCCGGCGTTGGTGACCCGCGTGACCAGGCGGCTGACGATCTGCTCGACGATGTCGCGCTCGATCGCGAACAGGCCGGCGCCCTGTGACTGGTAGCGGTCGCCCCAGAGCTGGCTGCCGCTCGCGATGTCGACGAGGCTGACGGCCACCACGACATGCTCGCCCTGGCGGCGCAGCGAGCCCTCGACCAGATAATCGGCGCCGATGCGAGCGCGGATCTGCGGCCACTCGGCGCGGCCGAAGGAGGCGAAGGAAAAACTTGAATTGCGCGCCAGCACCGTGACAGTGCCGAAGCGC
>NZ_RZSV01000150.1:0-14374 GCF_004023205.1 Mesorhizobium sp. M1A.F.Ca.IN.020.03.2.1
GGCGCTGCGTATCGCCACTGCCGCTCGCGAGCAAGGCCAGGCACGCCACATCGAAGCCGGCCGGCGCCTTCAGAATCAGCCGCTTGGCCAGCCGCCGACCATCACACACGCCGAAGTCGAGGCGCTGGGCAACGCGTTGACGCCGTTGTTCGATGCGGAGGCAGCGGCCAGGGCTCACCGCGACGAGGAAGTGAAGATCTTCGAGATGAGCATCGGGCCGACATTGGCCGAGCCGCTGGCGGCATATCGGCAGGCAGTTGAGCAGGCTCTCGACAACCTCGAAGCAGTCTTGCGCCAAGGCCAGAACTTCGCCGCCAAGGCCCGACAGGCGCGCTTCGACCTGAAGCCGCATTCGCGGCTGCCAGGTGTCGCGGAACAAATGGCCGACCGTCTGGGATTCGTCCGCCAGCCCTTTGACCGCGCCTGAAAGGGGACACGTCATGACTGATCAATGGAACAAACTAGTCAGCTACCGCGAGAACGAACGCTGCCGGTACAACGGCGTCGTTTACGAAGCGAAGTTCGACCTTGTTCGCGGCATGCGGCCGGCCGGCCCGCTATGGGAAAAGTTCTGGCGACGAGTGCCGACGATCCCGGTGAAGTCGCAGCCTTCGTCCTATGTCGGGAGAAAAGCGCCGAGCGGCTACATCACCCGCGACATGAGCCGGTACGGCGGACGGTGAGATTCGATGGCCCGCGCCACTAGGAAAAACCTTTCGGCAGCCGAAGCGGATTTTCTCGAAGAGGTCGAGAAGGTCAAGGATTTGCTGGTCAAGTCGAACGGCTTCTCTGACCTCACCAAACCCCTGTCAACGAACATGACGTTCAGCTTGCTGGCAGAGTTCCATGTCATCCAGCGCCAAGCTCTTGATCGTGAAATCGGCGAGCTGCGACAGGCCATCGAAGATCTGAAAGGTCGAACCATGTCCTATCGAGGTGTGTGGGGCGACTCTGAGGTCTACCGCAAAGGTGACGTAACAACACATGCTGGTTCTGCGTGGCACTGCGAAGCAGCTTCGAGCGTGGGACAACGGCCTGGCGCCGGTGCCGGTTGGCGATTGATGGTTAAACGCGGAAGGGATGCCTCACAATGATTTTCGCCAGCCGACCCATTCATCAAGTTGATGTCGATTTGAGCGAGGACGGGAGGCACGTCATTGCTACCGGCCATACTGCATGCCGAGACGATACAGCATTTGCATCCATGCGCCTTCGTCCCGAATGCTTCGATGGTGATGAGACGCTGGCGCTCGAGTTCACGTCTGCGCTGCTTCGCTCCCTGGTCGAGAACTTCGGGCACTGGTCGGAGCCTCGCCAATGACGGCAGCCAACCGCAACGGACACTTGGCCGACGCGATCGAATGGTTTGCGGCGCATGAAGCCGATAGGCGCGGCGTAGACGGCACAGCCTACGAAGTCATGAAGCGCAGGTTCAGCTTGAGCTTCTCCGAAGCCGTCATGGTCTGCCGTGAGGTTCGCAAGCTTGTAGGGCCTTACCCAAGCACCCCCGGGGGGGCCATCACCAATTCAGGGCGCACGCCTCGTGGACCGCTCGGGCAGCTTTTCGCGGATGAAATTGAGTAATTCATTCAAGGGACAAAACCCCAGTGGCTAAAAACCTTCAACTCGTTGCCAACAACCCGCCCGTGACCGGCGCGCCACCCAGGCCGCTCGGCCCGCACGGCATGGCTTTGTGGCAGTCGGTCAACGGGCAATACCAGATCGAAGATGCTGCCGGGATCGAGTTCCTTGTGACTGCTTGCCAGGCGCTCGATCGTGCCGAGGCATTGAAGACGCAGATCGATGCTGACGGCGCTGTCATCCGCACCAAGGCCGGTTTGAAGGATCATCCGGGCTTGAAGCACGAAATTGCAGCCCGCTCGCTCTGCATTCGCACTCTGGCAAGGCTTGGCCTCGATCTGGAACCCCTTCATAGCGGCCCTGGGCGACCTGCCGGCGCTGGCTACAGGAGCTGATGCATGCCGACCAAACGCACGCCACGTAACCGCGACGCAAAGCGCAGGATCACGCCGGCAGCGGTCGAAGCCTTTCAGGCGAACGACTACAAGGCCCTGCATCGCGCCTTGGGTTTGAAGCCCTGGGAAATGTCACCGCTGCCGCGCGATATTGAACCGCTCGGCTGCGATCCAGAACGTCCGCCGAATTCCAGGGCAACCCTTTTCGACCAGTCCTTCGAGCAGGCAGTCGAGTTGCAGCGGGCTCTTTTGGAGGCGGTGCAATGAGGCCTCAAACCTACTGGACCGAACGTCTCGACGCGTCCGACGCGCGGCGCCACGAGCAACAGCTCGACATTGCGCGCGGGCTGATCGCGGCTGGCCTTGAAATGGTCTTTCAGATCACCGGCAGCGGCTTGCGAGCACTTGAGGAAACCGAGGCGGCTGCATCCGTCTTCCTTGCCGCTCACAACCCGACGATCGCCGCTGAAATCGCAACACTGGAAACGCAGGGGACTGCCTGATGGCGGCGACAGTCGGCAGTATTTCCATCGATCTTTCGACAAACGCGCAGAAGTTCGCGACCGGATTCAAATCCGCCGCAACGACAGTTGAGAGCCAATCTGCACGCATGGCCAAGAGCGTCGCCGCGGTCGAAAAGGGTGTGGCCGGCATAGGATCTACGCTTAAGACCTTCGTCGGTGGCCTTGCGGCCGGCGCTGGCGTGGCTGCAATCGCTTCTCTGGGCGGCGCCTTCGACAAGCTGAAGGAGACCATCGGCGAATTTGACCGGATCGCCACGGACGCCAAGCAGAGCGGCCTGAAGCCCGACACGTACCAGGCGCTCGCCTTCGCAGCCAAACAGGCAAACGTCGAACAGGAATCTTTCAACTCCGCCCTGACGATTTTTGCGAAGAATGCAGGTCTAGCCGAGAAGGGCACCGGCGCGCTCTACGCCGGCCTTCAAAAACTCAACCCGCAACTGCTGCAAAACATCATCAACGCCAAAGACCAGGAGGAGCGGCTAAAGCTCGTCTCTGATGCAATGGCGCAGATGACGGACGCCACGCAGAAGGCGGCGCTTGCCTCAGTGGTGTTCGGCAAGGGCGGCGTCGAGATGGCTCGCTTCCTCGATCAAGGGCGCGCCTCGATCGATGCGATAAAGAAGTCCGCCCGCGACATGGGCATCATTGTTCCCGACGAGCTTCTTCAGCGAGCAGGCGAACTCGATGACAAATTGGACGTTTTGAGCCAGGTCATTCACGTTCAGTTGGGCGAAGCACTGATCAACCTGGCCCCGGCTCTGACCGGCGCCATGCAGGGCTTTGCCGACCTCTCGAAGAACATCAATGCCACCTCCTCAGCCGTCGATACATTCGTCAGCAACCCGAGCTGGGGGAACCTCAACAAGCTCCTTGTCGCCATGGGCAGCGCGCCGATCCGTGACGGCAGCATCTTGGACGTGCTCGCCAACGGGCGCTCTACAGCCGCGATCCAGGCCGATATAGCGGAGGTTCAGCAACGGCTGGCTGATCTGAAGACGGAAGCCGCAGCCGGCTTCGAAGTTGGCCTTGCGACCGACCGTGCACAAGATGAACTAAAGGCCCTCCAGCAGGAGTTGAAGCGAACCAGCATCGCGGCTCAAGCTGCCGCGAACAATGCCGCCGGCTCCCTGAACGAGCTAGTCCAAAACTCTATCAATGCTATCGGCGGCAAACCCGCAGCCACAACCCAGGTGCTTCCTACTGTCACGCGCTACGGCGGCGACCCGAACCAGATCACGCTACCCGGCAACGGTGCCCCGACTATCCAGACCAACGTCAACGGCTCTGGCGTCAACGTCACCAAATACTCGAGCGACACAGCCGACAACACCAAGGAAACGGCCGGCTATACCCGCGATACCGCTGATAATATCGACAGGCTGGATCAGAACACTGGCGGCTATATCAGAAGCCTAAGCCGCGACATGGCCGGTTATTCGGCCAATCAGGTGAATGCGATCGGAAGCTTGGCCGATTCGTTCGCTGCCGCTCAATACGACGCTCTGGACGCCATTACAGCGCAGATGGTTCAGGCCGGTCTAAACACCGGCAGCATCAGTCAGCCGTCGAACATGTTCGGTGACCAATGGGATCCTCAGCACGGTTCGCATGTCGGGCCGATCCTGAACCTGGGCAGGGCGCCGCACTGGGTCCAGGGGACGACCTCCGATGACGGCTCATACAACAATCAGGTTTCGGTCGCGCAACCCGGCTCGGACATCACGCTGAACTATTATGCGGCTCCCGGTGAAAGCGTCGAGACCGCCAAGCAGCGGGCGCGCGATATGTGGAATGAACTCATGCTCCAAGCGTCGAGGGCGTAGCGATGAGTGGCCTAGCTGATCTTCGGAAGGGCACCGTCGGCCATTGGGTTCAAGGCGGAACCCAGACTGCACCGATCGTGCCGGAAGCCTCTCCCATACAGACAACACTGCCCACGTCGGCTTACGGCCAAACCATTCCGGTGGTCTGGGGGAAATGCCGCCTGCCGGCCTCCTATATCTGGGTGCCGCCGATCGCCACCGTTACTTCCACCCATACGGAATGGTGGGACACGATCACAACGACGACAAGCGAGATGTCGTGCCGGCTACGTTTTGCCAGACCGCTGGTGTCTGAATCATCCTGGACGCTTCGCAAACTCTACTCAAACGGAACGTTGATCTATGATGCGAGCCAAGGGTATCGAGCCAAAGGGCTGAAGTTCCGCACCTACGATGGCCGGAGCACGCAAGGTCGAGACCCGACCATGGTTTCTGAGGAGGGCGAGAGCAACGTTTCAGCTCACCGTGGCTACCTCGACATCGTGCTCACGGACTTCGACATCCAAGGCTTTGGCGCTCCGCCGGTCTTCGAGGCGGAATGGATTCAGGACGGTGCAACCACGCATGACTACGACACGTTTCAGACCTATAGCGGCGAGATCGCATTCGGGCAGATGATCCCGGTGTGGGATCAGGGCAAGCTGTACGGGTTCGATAACGCGGACGTTTATCTTTATTCGATTTATGCCACCAAACAATATTTCAGCTTCGACCTTCCGGGCGACGCCTTCACCACGTATTCGTGTTTCCGGTACAGCCGTGTCCTCGATCGGCTCGTCTATCTCGCGAGTTTCGGCGGGGTGAACAACTGGAAGCCCGTTCTGATCGACGGCTCTACCGGGACCGTGATCGAGACCTCTTCCGCGAGCGCCATTGCCTCCGGCGTTATCCCCGAGCAAGGCGGAAGCCTCGTGGATTTCAACACGTCGGCTCTGGTGGTCGGATTCACGACGAGCAGCGATCAGATTTTCTCGGTCATGCTCACGGTTGACGACATAACGCCGGTCTACCAATCCGGGACGGGCTGGGAAGGGTATTCAAGCATCCAATGCGTGACGCCTGGCGCCGTTCGCGGCAGTGATGCCGACTTCTACTTCTGTGCCGACAGTGACTTGGTAAAGGTGACATTTGCGAGCCAGGGCCAGCTCCTGGCGACGAGCGTATTGGCGTCCTTCTCTGACGATCTCCGCTACGCGATTTATGACGATGACGGCGATATTGTTGTGTGGACAGATGCCGGCACCGTTTCCCGCGTCGATGGGTCAACCGGCGCTGTCGAATATACGAAGACCGTTCCCTACCAGGTCGAGACCATTGGATTGCGCGATCTCGGGGCACCCGACCTCCAGAGGCTAACCGACGAGCTCTACTTCACCACCGGCGGCACGAGTTATTTCACCGACCTCAAAACCGGCCTCACGCGGTCTGTCGCTGGCGCAGATGCCACCGTGCAACCATTCTTTTGGGACGGTCAGACCGACACCGGCATCACCAAGACCGTCCTAAGCCAGCCCCGAAGAATCCGGCTGATAACCGGCGACGGGGATCTTCGCCAACTGTCGGATTTTCTCGAAGATCTGATGGCGCCGTCCGAAGTCGAGACCATCAACATTGACGATGTGATCGATGGGGCGGTGATCGACATCACGGCGGGTGCGAGGGACATAGCGCGCGCAACTTGCGAGCCGTATTCCATCGCCATCTTTGAGAGAGCCGGCAAAGTCATTTTTAAGCGGGCGCTGACCGACGCCAGCTTTGCCGTTGATCAGTCGGTATCCTCTACGGGAGATATCCTTGACCAGTAGACAAAGGAAAGCACAGATGGCCGAAAAGCATCGAATGGCTGACGAAAAAGCCCGCAATGAGGCGACAGAGGCCTTGGCCGAGCCGGATCAAGCCGCAAGCAAAGACAGTGAACGCCAGCAGCAGCAAATAGCCGTGGCCTGGGGAGTGGCCGCGAGCACGTTCGGTATCGGAGCGCGCCTATCATGACAGCCTATTACGTTCGTTCTGGCGCTGGCGGCGCCGGCACCGGTGCCGACTGGGCCAACGCCTATACGACGCTCGCTGCGGCATTCTCGGGCAAAGCCGCCGGCGACGTTTTCTACGTCTCCGAAGATCACGCCGAGACACAAGCATCAGTTATGACACTGACCGGACCCGGCACCCTGGCTCTTCCTGCGCTGGTTTATTGCGTCAATCATAGCGGCTCCGTGCCGCCCGTCTCTGCCGACCTGAGAACGACCGGGCAGATCTCGACCACGTCCGGGAACAACATTAACCTCGCCGGCCCGGCGATTTATTATGGCATCCTCTTCAATGTTGGCTCATCCGGTTCGCCGGCTTTGGCAGCACCAAGCGCCAACAACGTCACGCTGAAGCTGGTCAATTGCCAGATCAACCTGGTCGGCTCCGGGGCGCTGAATATTTCGATCGGCGGCGTGACGGCCGGGTATCTCGAACTGATCAACACGCCAATCAGTTTCGGAGGCGTATCCGGGCAAATCCGTTGCGAGGGCGTCTTGCGCTGGCGCGATACGCCCAGTGCTCTTTCGGGCGCGATCCCGACGACGCTCTTTGTGTCATTCTCGGGGCGCGGTGGCCTCATCGAGTGCCGAGGCGTCGATCTCAGCGCGGCCGGTTCGGGCAAGACGCTTGTCGGGGCGATCACTGGCAGCAGCAACGCCAAGGTGACGTTCGAGGACTGCAAGCTCAATGGCTCCGTGACCTTGGCGGCCACTCCAACGCAGCAAGGATCGCTATTCGTCGATGCCTATCGAACCGGATCTCTTGGCGCGAATTATCAATTTGCCAGCGTGAGATACGCCGGCACGCTCACCGAAGAAACCACGATCGTCCGCACCGGCGGGGCCTCTGACGGCGCCACCCCGTTGGCTTGGAAGATCGTCACCACGGCGAACTCTTCCTATTATCTGCCATTCGACTGCTTGCCGATCATGATCTGGAACGACACCACCGGATCTCCGGTGACGGCGACCGTTCAAGGCATCTGGGGTGGGGGTGCAGTTCCGAATGATGACGAAATCTGGCTTGAGGTGGAATATCTCGGCGATGCCTCGTCGCCACAGGGGTCGTTCGTCAGTGATGCAAAAGCCAACCCGTTGGCATCCGCCGCTGGACAGGCTGCCGGAAGCGGCACATGGGGCGGATCGACAACCAAGTTTGCGCTCTCCGTCACGTTCACGCCACAGCAGAAGGGCTGGATCGCTTGCAGGGTTAAGTGTGCGAAAGCCTCGACGACTTTCTATATCGATCCCAAGATTACGCTCTCCTAAGCCTAACCTGGCATCGCTGCAGCGGCGTGTCGCAGACCTCGCTCCATATCGGCGAGGTAGGCGCTGTCATTGGCAAAGTGGTCCCAAAGGACCAATCCAACAATAAGCGCAGTCACAACTAAGGGCCAACGCACTGGAACTCTCCCTCAAAAGCTCCTCGCGGCCGGCATTATCTTCCTACTTCGCTTTATTTACAAGCAGTCGCTAATACAGCGGGAGAGCTCGCCGGGCGAGGCCCCCAACAACAGCCTCAAGCCCGACGAGCTGCCGGGTTCAAACCGGCGATGTCTGCAGTGCAAGGCTGGTGCCAGCATTCTTGTGCAGAAATGAGACAGCTCACCACCGCTTGTAGCGTCACGGCCCGGCAGCCCATCATGCTTCGGGGGGAAGTGGTGACAATCCGCCGGGCCTGATCCGGGGACAGGGGTGGCCAAACCCCGGACGGCGCTAACCATAGCGAGACGGCAGCTGATGGCAATTGCTGTTTTAGTCAGCCCGCGAAGGCGTGAACGATCGCGAAGCCGATACCGATAGCTACGCCCGTAAAGAACTTGCCGGCAGCATCCAGGGCAATGATGCGGAACTTGGCCCAACCATCGCTGTGGGGCTTCCTGAGGGCACTGGAAAGGTCGTCAAAGATCGCGTCCATAGAAAGATTCTAGATCGAAATGGATTCGCTGTGAATCCCCCCCATCTTCTGGTGCGAAGACACCAGTTCTTAGCGAGCGCTCAAGACCCACGCTCCTGTCTTAGAAAGAGGCCCGGCGGATAAAGCGCCAGGCCAATCTCTGCAGCGAGAGGGTATGGAGGGATATCCGCTGCATCAGCCGCCATCATCGTCCTTTAGCAGGCGCTTGACAACGGAAATCCTTCGTACGGAGGGTGTCGCTGCGAACCTTGGAGAGAGCTTCGTCACGTCGGCTTGTCCACCAGTGGCGTCTTCCTTGTCGGCGGCTTGTAAGGCGTCACCACTCTCACGGTATCGGCATTCACCGTGACGGGGACGCCTAGGTTGATGGTCACTTTGTCTTCATCGACGCGGGTGACATCGCCTCGAAGCTCGATCTCCTGACCTTGCTTCACCTTCGAGATTCGATCGACAATCGAATGAGGCTGGCCATAGGAGGGGATCGACACGCTCACACGGTCTTCCGTCACTCGACGGCGCACCTTTGCCGTGATCGCGACTTCATCGCCAATATTGATGTTGCCCTTCGCCATGCCGATACAACTCCGACGCGGCCAATAGGTTCGCAAGCAGATGCTAATGTGCAGTCAAGACGATGCCCGTCACCCCAGGCAACGGGATGGCGGGCATCTATCCACTCTCTCATGCCGCCGAACGAAGGGACACATGTTCGCCGGCTCTATCAAATGATGTAGCGAGGGGAAGGTTTCAGCATCGGGACCAAAGCGTCAGATCCTCCGACTTCGGTCGCATCGAAGGGAACATTCCTACCAGTGTCCCGGTTAAGTGTCGCGGCGTGTGTCTCCGGCACGAGGTTCACCCGCCGCGCTGGGGCGCTCCCCCACGGGAGCCCGTTCGACCCCCTCAGGCGAGCGGGCTCTTGCCTCTGAGCTTCCAACGCCACAGTCGGCATTCGCTCGCGCACTTTGAATTATTTGATTGATCTGCTTGCGAAGGCTCAAGCCACCAATCATCTGACGAACGTCGTAGCCTTCGTTTTTGATCTTTGTACGCACCTCACCAAAATTGGCGTAAACTCCAGACTTGGCGAGTTCGAATGCGCGCTCAAGGGTCGTTTTCCTGTGATCCATAGCAGCGCTGAGCATACAGGAGTTTGGGGAAGGCTGCGCCTCAAATTTCAACCCGAGACACAACCAGCCTACATGACCGGGCATGGGTAACGGCTGGACCCTCCAAGCGCTTATAGACGCGGGCATGTCTGTTACGGGCGGCTGCCTGGATTGCCATCGTCATCAAAAGCTCGATCTGCCGGCGCTCCGGGATAGGTTCGGCGCTGATGCTCCGGCGATGGAATGGGACTTGAGGCCGAGGATGAAATGCGCAGTCTGCGGCGGCAAGCGGATCACGCTCACATATTCGCCGGATACCAGTCCGAAAGACCTTCACCGCAAGAGCCAGTAGGGCGGGACCTTCAGCGGCGCCGCGCTTTTTCCCACTGCATCAGCAGCCAAGCCTGCACCTCATGGCTCGTTACTGCCATAGCCTATCGAGCGATTGCAAAACAACAGACGCGCCAGCGGCAACAGCCGCCCAACTCGCCCATTTTCCCTGCCGACCGATGTCGGGCATCATGTCATCAAGGCTGTCCCTAATAGGAATGGTTGCCGCTCGAATACCGAGAGCGGCCGCAACAAAGCTGGTGACGATCGATAGGTATGGCAGCCACATGGCAAGCTCCGGTCACTCTGGCGGAGGGGGAGGCGGGAGCGAGGCCGCTGCACCTGACGATGCGGCTGCGGTTCCGCCCGGCCCCTGCTTGTACTTCTGGACGACGGCGGCGCTTCTGGCGCCGTCTCCCTCGATCTTGGTGTTGTTCGAGGCGGGATTGTAGGGATCGACTGTTTGCAGCAATTGGTTCTGTCTGTTCGAGTCGCCGGAGGCCAGCGTCATCGTATCGTAGTTGTTCAGATAATCGGCTGCGCAGCCGTTCAGGGCCAGCAGCGCGAGAGCGCAAAACAATTTCCTCATCAGCACGTCCCCTCGAAAACCTGGCCTTTGCGGGCGCGCAGATAGCAGAGTCGCTTCCCGCTCGCATTTCCAAAAGCCGAATGTTGCTCTACGGCCAACAGCAATACAGGCGCCGGGCTCATGAGACTTGCCCGCTGTGCTGTATCCCACATGACATCGCTAAAATTGGACACGAAGGTATCTACGCCGACGATGACTTGCGTCCGAACACCTTCGGCGCGGACTTCGACGCTCTCAATGCCGTAGCCGACTTTCAAGTAAGCCAGCTCGCTCTCAATTTGAAACTGCAAAGCCTCGTCGTTGGCTGATGCCAGAGTTGGCACCAAACACGCGGCAACTGCCAATGCTGTTTTGAACAACATTCCCCGATCCCCCCCGGATCAACTGGTGAGACCGTATCACCTCTTAGCCGGTGCTGAAAAGCACCTTGCACAAAGAAATACTTCCCCCAGGAAGGGGAGCATTCTTGACGAAATCAGCAAATCAGATGATCGTGTCCGTGGGCTTGAACACCCGGACTAGGACTTTGCCCGTGCAGACCTTTGGCGAGGTCGTTCTTCCTTTGGCGAGGAAGAGCGGGCGAGAGTGTGCAGGTTTCCTGCGCACAACGGACGCGCTTGGCGGCGCGGCTCCGACCGGCCTTTTATGGCCGGGAGCTAAGCCGCTGTCCAGTGGGGGAAACCCCTAAAAAGCTTAGGCCTGTCGTCCTGGCAGGTGTTCAACTCCCGGCTTCGGCGCCGTCCGCCGATATTTGCTGCAGGGGTTTGCAGCCCGGCCTTGAACAGCCGGTGAAACCAGGGGACTGAACCTATGACTTCTCAGGCAATGACACGTCGCGCCGCTCTCGGCGCTCTAGCATCGCTGCCGGCCATGGCAGGCGCTACAGCTGAAAAGCAGGTGGATGCCGCCTTCACAGCGTGGTCCGATATCTTCAAGGCTCTGCTGTCCGCACCATGCACAACCTTCGAGGCGGTGCAGATGAAGGCCAACTTGCTCTTGAGCGACAAGTCGAGCGCTTTCGGTGGAAGCCTGGAATATTGGGAATCCGAGATGCTGCTGCGTTCTTTCGTGGCGGCGCAGTCATGAACGCGACCCTAGAAGTTCTTAACGATCTGGAGCCGTTGGTCTGCGACAGCGACGACATGAACGACGTGCTTGCCAACTTGCTCGAAGACGCTTTCGGCAAGGAAAGCAGTAAGGGCGGAAACGTCGTCCTCACGGCTGGCGAGGTGAACCGATTGCTTTACATCGGCTATAAGGCCGCCGAATTATCCCAAAAGCTGCGCAAGACCTTCTATGAAAAGATCGAGGCGGAGCCGTTCCAGGCGATGCAAGCATGAGCGAACTCGTCGAACCTATCGTCATCCTCGACACCTTCGTGCAGGGCGTCGGACGCGTCGAGGAGATTGCCGCCAATCTGTTCCGCGTGTCTTATTATGCCCACCAGCGCGGCTACGACGGCACTCAAGAGCGCGTCTGCGTGGCCAAGTTCATTGTGACTGCTGAAACCATGATAGCGATGGCGAACGCCACAGGCGCGGCGCGGCGGCTATTGGGTGAGGCGCACTCGCCCATGAACTGAAATCAATTGGCCCTTCGGACACTTGAAAGGCTCGGCTGCTGCTTCGGTGGCCGGGCTTTTTTGCAAAGCCACGGTGAAATAAGATTCGCGATGCCGTGATTGGCATTGGGAGGGGCAAAATGAAGCGGAACGGTATTGAATTCGGCGACCCTTCACCCGCTGTGGTGGCCTACATTCATGAACTTGAGGGTAAGGTCGGCGAGTTGGGAATCAAGGTTGACGAACTCAACGTTGAGATCGGCGATCTAAGGTCCGGCAATGCGTTGTGGCTGATCGCGGCAGGAGCGGTTGTGCTATGCGTCAGCTATTGGGGCCTGCACCCTGGGTGGAAGCTGGTACCATTCGCCGCAGTTCTTCTCATCGCCGGCATCTGGCGCTATCGCCGGCAACAGGCTTGGGAAAGGCGCAGATTCGACGCCATTATGACGAGTGATGAATAGCCTTATTCATGTCGCGTCCATGTCGCACGGAGTGACCTGTAGCGTCTGGAAAAGCCCGGAAATCCACGGGATTAACTTGCAACACGATGCGACATGAAGTCCAACCAAATCGCCAAGCCGGCGACCTGCTAATAGGCTGATTTCCTTTGAGAAAGTGCTGGTGCCCAGAGGCGGATTCGAACCACCGACACGCGGATTTTCAGTCCGCTGCTCTACCAACTGAGCTATCTGGGCCTGCGCCGGCTAACGGGCTCGTCCGCCGGGTTTCACGGAAGCGCCGGGTGGCGCCCCCCTCGAAAGCGCGTGGGTTATAGCACGGGAATTCGCCCTGTCCAGCGCTTAGGTGTTGATAAAGAAAAATCGCCGGGAAACGGCGTATTGCTACGGGCCTTCACTGCTCGTCTGTGGACGAAGGGCCTTGCTTGGGGCCTCCGTCTTCTTCCTCTTCGTCGTCGCGGCCGGGAATGACGTAGGCGCCTTTCAGCCAGCGATTGAGGTCGATGTCCTTGCAGCGTGTCGAGCAGAACGGATAGTGCTCCCGCACCGAAGGCTTGCCGCATTCGGGGCAGGGGCGCTTCGGCCTCAGCGGCGTGACCTTTTCGTCCGGGCTCATGGCCGCGCGACGTGCCAGTTCTTGTGCGGCTTGAAGCCCTCGCCGGACAGCAGCGCGATACTCTCGTAGAGCGGCAGGCCGACCACATTGGTGTAGGAGCCGACCAGCTTGACGACGAAGGAGCCGGCGAGGCCCTGCACGGCATAACCGCCGGCCTTGCCGCGCCATTCGCCCGACGCGACATAGGCGTCGATCTCCTCGCGTGGCAGTCGCTTGAAGCGCACCCTGGTCTCCACCAGCCGCTGCCTGAGCTTGCCGCCCGGCGTGATCAGGCAGATGCCGGAATAGACCCGGTGCGAGCGGCCGGAAAGCAGGCCGAGGCAGTTCACCGCGTCGTCGATCGTCTCGGCCTTGGGCAGGATGCGCCGCCCCACCGCCACCACCGTGTCGGCGGCCAGGATGAAGGCCGGCGCATAGTCTTCCTCGCTTTTCAGCGAGGCGAACGCCTTCTCGGCCTTGTCCTTGGAAAGGCGCTTCGCCAGCGAGCGCGGATGCTCGGCGCGCAGCGGCGTCTCGTCGACATCGGCGGGCAGCACGCGGTCCGGTTCGATGCCGGCCTGCTGCAACAGCTCGATGCGACGCGGCGAACCCGAGGCAAGCACGAGCTTCTGCAGGATGCTCATCGCGGTTCGCGCCGAATTGTTACTTGAAGCGGTAGGTGATGCGGCCCTTGGTCAGGTCGTAAGGCGTCATTTCGACCAGGACCTTGTCGCCGGTCAGCACGCGGATGCGGTTCTTGCGCATGCGGCCGGCCGTGTGGGCGATGATTTCGTGCTCGTTTTCGAGCTTCACCCGGAACATCGCATTGGGCAGCAGTTCCGTGACCACGCCCGGAAATTCGAGGACTTCTTCCTTCGGCATTCGATACCTTTGCTTGGATGGCGGTTCCGGGGCCTAGAGCATGATGCCGAAAAGTGTGAAGCGGTTTTCGGACGACATCATGCTCTATCTTGATCTGGAGCCGGACGATTTCAGGTCGAACAGACCTGAACTCGTCCGACTCCAGCCGGAATTTGCGGCGGAACCTATATGATAATCGCCCGCTTGTGAACATGCTTAATCCGTCGCGTTTTTTGCTTCCGGAAGCAAGAAACGCCGGCTTATGCGCGTCTTCAGCCGCTCTCGCACATCGCGATAGGCGGCCATGATGTGCTCGCGCGTGCCGCCGGTGTCGGTCGGGTCCGGCATCGGCCAGTACTCGACCTCGACGGCGAGCGAGCGGGTAAGCTCGAGCGCGGCGTGATGCGCTTCCGGCGCCAGCGTCACAATCAGGTCGAAATAGTCGTCTTCCAGCTCGTCAAGCGTCCTCGGCTGCCGCTCGCCGAGCGTGAGACCCTCTTCGGCAAGCACGGCATCGACGAAGGGGTCGCGCTCGCCGATGGCCGAGCAACTGGCGCGGCGGATGCTGCCCGCCACCACTTTCGTGGCCTCGGCCGGCGTGCG
>NZ_RZSV01000151.1:0-14314 GCF_004023205.1 Mesorhizobium sp. M1A.F.Ca.IN.020.03.2.1
GTCGAAAAGATCCTGCTGGTCGAACGTGATGTCGATGTTCGAGACTTCGAAATTCTGAACCTGTCGCGCGACCTCGAAGCCACCTTTGTCGTCAACGAGATCGATCCGACGCTGTGGTTCAACATCGTGCGCGACGAGAACGAGATCAAATACGCGACGACGCAGTTAGCCCTCGACTACAAGGACCTGCATGACGCGATCGGCGACGAGGCGGTGGAGGCCGCGGTCGCCAAGCCCGACAAGGAACCGAAGATCAAGCACGAGGTGCTCGACATCCTCTATGACGCCGACCTGCTGCGCCAGCGCAGCAGGCGGTTTCTCGCCCGCGCCTGCTGGCTCTTCAGCAAGGGCAAGAGTTTCGTCGCCCTTGCACCGGTTGATGCGATCGAGACCGACACCAAATCGCAGCAGGAATGGATCGACCGCGCGAAATCGGTCCTGACGCAGACAAAGTCGGGCAGCGGCGACTGCTTCAAGCTGCTCCGCTACGGCCAGGCATCCTGAGCCCGCTGGTCTTTGTTTTGATGCTGTCGTTCACCCAGAATCGCCGCACGGCTCTGGGTGAAGCGATCAGTCTCCCACCCGCTGCAGCCTGCCCAGATGATTGTCGTCGAGGAACTCGATCGTCATCGCCGAGGCCTTGCCGTCGGGGCCGACGACGAAGCTCACGCCCGCCGGCCGGTCCGGCGTCTCGGCGTCGGGATGGGTCAGGAACAGATCGGCGTCGAAATGCGTCAGCGAATAGGACCGCGCTCCGGCCGGTCCGACCTCGAGCACAAGGCCGTCGCCCGCGCTCGACACGGTCACGCCGCCGATGAAGTCATTGCCGTAGCGGCCGGAATAGGCGCTGGCCGGCCGGGCCGGCCTTGGCGGAGACGGAGGCGCGGCATATTCGGCCTTGGCCGCGGCGATCGCCGGACCCAGCATCCCGGCATAGATTCCGTCCCAGACCTCGACCCAGTCCTTTTCGACTTTTCCGTCGAAGACCAGATCGGCAAAGCTGTCGGACAACCCTTCCGGGACACCGGTCGGGAAGGCGTTCGTAAGGATAACGATGCCAAGCTTCTCCTGCGGAAACAGCGTCGCCACCGTACGCGCACCGACGCTGAAGGCGCCTGCATGGCCCCAGCTCAGGCCGTGCCGGCCGAAATCAATATTCCAGCCGAGGCCATAGAAAGACTCGCCTCCGGTTACGGGATTGCGGCCGAGCGCCATCTGAGGCAGATGCGTCTGTCGCAGCGCATCGGAAGCAATCAGCCTCCGGCCGGCATAAACCCCGTCGCCGAGCACCAGGCGCATCCATTGCATGAGATCGCGCGCGCTGGAATTCACGCCGCCCGCCGGTGCCTGAGGATCGACATTGCGCTTGACCTTTGCGGCCCAGACGCCGTCGATCTTGACATGCAGCGCGGCGCGATTGGCGCGGCTGATGAAGTCCGCGTGACGGGAGCTGGTCGCGGCCATTCCAAGCGGGCGGTAGAGCTTTTCCTCCGCGACCGTCTCCCAGGGCTTGCCTGTCGGCTTCGCGGCCGCCACGGCACCCTCGGTCAGCCCGAAATTGCTGTAGGAATAGCCGGCGCGAAAGCTCGACGATGGCGACACAAAGCGGAGGCGGCGAAGGATTTCGGCGCGGTCGTAGCCGATGCCCTCAAGGTCGTCTCCGGCAGTGCCGGGAAGGCCGCTGCGATGCGTGAAAAGATCGCGGATGGTGACTTCGCCGGTGGGATAGGGATCGGCAAGGCGGAAGGCCGGATCGAGATCGGCGATCTTCGAATCCCAGGATACCACCCCGTCGCTGACCAGCGCGGCCACGACGGTAGCCGAGATCGGCTTCGAAAGGGAGGCGATCTGGAACACCGTGTCGGCGTCGACCGGCTCCGGTCTGCCGGCTTCGCGATGCCCGAAACCCTTGAGGAAGATCACCTTGTCGTCATGCACGACGCCGATGGCAAGGCCGGGGACGGCACCATCGGCGACGGCGGCTTGCGCCAGCGCTTCGAGCTTCGGCAAGGCGGCGGCGATGCGCGCGGGCGTGACGGGATCGGCCGATGCCGCGTGCGGCCAAAGCGCCAGTCCGGCGATGAAGGCCAAAACCGTCAAATGACAGAGATCCCGACCAAGCCGCATCGCGCTCCCTTCCCTGCATTCACCCTAAGATTGTACAGGCCGGCACCGGCCTGGCCAAGCCCTGCGCCGCCCTGATCATCCTCCCAATCGACTGGTGTGGCGCCGGGTGCGTCCCTCACCTCTGGGCCTGCGCCCGCCTTAGAAGATCCGGCCGTCCCCGACATCATGGCTGTGCTCTGGACACGAAAGCTTGCGTTCCTTCGCGCCCCCCTCTGTCCTGCCGGACATCTCTCCCACTTGGGGGGAGATCAGATGTGGCGCCGGCTTTCGCCAATCATCGCGGAAGGCCGGATATTAAATTCGGGTTCTCCCCGGGATTCCGCCACGCAAAAGCCGCCAAGTCAGGCGAAGGCCACAAGGGCTTTGGTTTGAATTGGGGTTATAGAATGCGGCTGGTCTGGGCGTTTTTGTTCGCGCTGGCGAGCGGCGTGGTTTTCGCGGCATCGCCGGAGGACGACTATATCGCCGCGCGCGACAAGGCGATTTCCGACATCGCGGCGCAGGAGAGCTCGAACGCGGAAGTGGAGGCGCTCGATGGCGCCAACACCAAGGCGCTGGCCGATCTGGAAAAGCGTCTTTCCGCCATTCTCGGCCCGCTTGCGGTCAAGGATTTTCCGGCAACAGGCACGATCAATCTGCAGAGCCTGAGCGCCTCCGATATTGGCTTCGGCATGCTGGACGGGCTGCGCTACGCCAAGAGCGATGCCGGCCCGAGCATCGTCGCGACGACCCGCGGGTTGGTCGAGCGCTGGCTGCGGTCCAAGGCTGACGAGGACGATGAAGGCCTCCGGCTGCCCGCCGGCATCGACGAGGCGCTCAAGCTAGACGCCTTCTATACGCAGGCGATCGGCAGCGACGCCGCATTCGTGAAGACGCTCGACTTTTCACTGAAGAAGCCCGAAGGCGCCGATATCGCCGTCGCGCGGCTCGGCGGCTGGACCCAGGATGTCGGACCGATCTACGACCAGCAGGTCGTCGTCGCGGTCGTCAAGGGCGACCGCGTCCTGGTCGCCGAGGCGCCCGCGTCCCCGCCCGTGCCGAAGATCGCGGCCTGCGAGGCGCTTTGGACCGCGGCGGACGCGGCTGCCCAGAAATTTCAGCAGGCCTATCAGAACTCGGACCTGAAGGACCAGCAGGCCTATGATTCCGCCAACGCCGCCTGGGAAAAAGGCGACGGCGATTATCGCGCCTGCATGGGCGAGCGCCTGCCGGGCGATCCGGGCTTCCCGGCACTGCTTGCCGAGGCCCAGCAGCTTGCTGACCGGATGACCGGCAAGTAGGCCCAGAGCGATGAAGCGCTGAGCTGGCTAGACACCCTTCCTCAGCTCGCGGCGGCCCTCATGTTTCGCCGGCGCCTGGCGGTGGGTCGCGCCGGCTCCACGATATGCCCGTTGGTGACATGCCCGTTCGTCACGGGCACAACATCCTGCCGGGCCCGGGCGTCCGTCACCCTGTGCAGCCGCTCGTAAGGCAGCAGCTCCTTGATGCGGGCATTCAGCGTCTCGACCTCGGCGCGCAGGTCCTCGCATTCCTGTTTCTGGATATCGAGCTGGATCTGCTCCGACGCCTGCTGCAGCGATAGCTGCGAGAGGTTGGTACTGATCACCGACAAATTCTTCTTGTCCAATTCGCTCTCGTTCCTGAGAACGGCAAGCTTCTCTTCCGCGATCTGCCGCTCGGTCACGGCGTCATTCAACTGCGCCCTCAGTCCTGTCGCCTCGGCGACCGCATCGGTCTTGTCGATGGAGGCCTGCTCGAGCCGCGATTGCAGCTCCTGGATTTCGGAGCGCAAGCCGCGCAGCTCTGCCCGGCTCCGCGCCAGCTCCGCCGCGCCATCGCTTTCGGCAATGCGGGCGGCTTCGGTTACCTCGGCAAGCTTGGCCTGCGTCGTCTCCAACGATTTCTGCAGCCGGGCCTCCTCCTTCTCGTGGCTGCCGAGCTGGGCCACAAGTTCGGCAATCCGCGTGGCTTCGTTGGCGTGGGTCGCCGCGAACTCGTCGAATTTGTGCCGGGCCTCGGCCTCGCGCTTTTGCGCCTGCTCCAGCTCGATCGAAAGCCCGACCTGCTTCTCGCGCAGCAGCTTGTTCTCGACAGCGCGCCTGTCGGCTTCGACGGTCTTGGCCGTCAGGGTCTTGACGATCTCACCGAACTCAGCCTCGCGCCTGGCGCTCTCATTGCCCATCTCGACCATTTCGAGCCGCACCGCTGCAAGCGCCTCGCGCAGCGACTCCCTGTCCTGGACGAGACTTGCCTCGCGCTGCTGCCAGGCCTCGGCCGCGCCGTCGCGTTCGCGCTGCTTGCGCGTAGCGTCAAGCAATTGTTCCGACAAGGCCTTGTGTTCGGCGCCCAGAGCGGCGTTCTCCAGCTCCAGCTCATTGGCGCGCAGCGCATCGCGATGCAGGGCGTTCAGGATATCGCGCGTCATGTGGTGCGCTGTGGCGATCTCGGCCAGCCTTGACCCGATCTCCTCCAGATGACCCTGTCCGTCGCGGAAGAGTCCGGAAACGGCTTCCAAGGCGGCCAACCGTGTCTGGGTGTGCGGCGTCAGCCGGGAGGCGGAAGCCTCGGACTGAGTCTCGCCCGGCGGATCCTCCTCGCTTGCCGCCAGGTCGGCGGCAGAATCGTATCCCGGGGACGTCTCTTCGTCAGCCGAAAGACATTCTTCGAAAGCCTCTGCCAGATCCGACTGGAGCTCTTGAAATTCCTTGTCTACGTCCTCGGCCCGTTTGATCAGGGATTTGAAATTCATAACGGCACACCTCTTACGCTCACACCCGCCGTATTACTTAACGAATTGCTAATCTAGCCCTTAACGTTCCGTACGGGAAGCCTGACCAAAAGAAGGAAGGAATTAAGGTTATCGCGGATTTCCAGAGGCTTGCGCGGTGTTCCGTCAGCGGCATCTGCGCTCAGCGCGGTAAACGGTTAGAATGGCCTGCGTCGGCCGCACGTCATCGAGCCGCAAGCGAGCACCTGGCGCCCGCTGCGGGCGGATCACTCGTTGGAAAGGGAGCCGTTCCACGCTCCAGCCAGCACCTACGCCAGCGTTGGCCGTTCCATCTAGCGCCGAGGTTCCGTCATGCCGCAGGGGCCGGACCCGTCGGTCCAACCCCTGCATCCAGGCATCAGCTCTTGATTTCGATACGCTTGGCCTGCGACTGCGCCTTCGCGGTCTTGGGCAGCATTACCGTCAGCACGCCGTTCTTGAAGCGGGCATCGATCTTGTCTTCTTCGATCTCGTAGCCCAGCGGGATTCGACGCTCGAAGCGGCCATAGATGCGCTCGGAGAACTGCCGCTCCTTGTCCTCCGTCTCGGAGCGCTTTTCACCCTTCAGCGTCAGCACGCCATCATCAAGCAGCACCTCGATGTCCTTCTCGTCCAGGCCCGGGACTTCGGCCGCCACCTTGATCTCCTTCTCGTTGTCGGAGATCTCAACGCTCGGCCAGCCGGCACCAAAGGCTGATACGCCGCCTAGGGACGGCAAGCCGGAACCGAAACCCCGGAAGACGTCGTCGAACAGCCGATTCACCTCGCGCTGCAGCGACAGGAAAGGATCGCGTTCGCCGTCGCGGAAGACACTTGGAACCTGGTTACCATTGTTTCGGCCCCAGGGAATCAGATCACGAACACTCATTTTTTTCCTCCTTTCTGTTCATCCGGAAGACAAGGCCCACAAGCGCCGGGAACATCACCCGGCGCTTGGCGCAAAGCGCGGCGAGAAGGCTCAGGCCGCCTTGTTGTCGGCCTCGATTTTCTTTGTCGCGGCCTTTGGCGATGATTTGTCCGCCGTGATCTCGATCCGGCGCGGCTTCATTTCTTCCGGGATCTCGCGTTTGAGGTCGATTGTCAGCAGACCGTTGACGAGGCTCGCATCGACGACCTTGACGTGATCGGCAAGCTCGAAGCGACGCTGGAATGCGCGGCCGGCAATGCCGCGATGCAGGTACTCGCCGTTGTCCTCGCCTGCCTTTTGGCCAGAAACCATCAGCATGTTCTGCTCCTGGGTAATGGCCAGTTCGTCCTGGCTGAAGCCTGCCAGGGCCATGGTGATGCGGTAGTCGTCCTCGCCGCTCTTGGCGATATCGTAGGGCGGCCAGTTATCAGCGGTTTCGATGCGGCTTGCGGTCTCGAGCGCGTTCAGCATTCGATCGAAGCCGATGCTCGACCGGAACAGGGGAGAAAAGTCAAAACTGGTTCTCATAGCTACATCCTCCATTGAGCAACATAGATACGAGGAGCGCCAAGGCAGCGGCGCTCCTTGACCTTGCCGGCCACTTCAGGCGCCGGCAGGTTCGATTTGGGAATTGATTCCTTTGCCGTCAAGAGGTCCGAGGCGCGCCCGTCAAAGCTGCATAATTACCTTTGTTTTCACGGCGCTAGCACTCGGCTGTTGCGAGTGCCAAAAAATTTCTTGCGGCCTCTTGAAACCGGCGCGTGCAAAACCAAATCCACAAGCGCGAGGCCGAAAGGATCGCGAGCCCCGCTCCGGTCCTTCCGGTCCGGAGTGGAGGAACCTCTCAAAATCTGTTTGTCCCGAAGGAGAACGATATGAAGTTCCATCCATTGCATGACCGCGTTCTGGTCCGCCGCGTCGAGGCCGAGGAGAAGACGGCCGGCGGCATCATCATCCCGGACACGGCGAAGGAGAAGCCGCAGGAAGGCGAGATCATCGCCGTCGGTTCCGGCGCGCGCGACGAGAGCGGCAAGCTCATTCCCCTCGACGTCAAAGTCGGCGACCGCATCCTGTTCGGCAAGTGGTCCGGCACCGAGATCAAGCTCAACGGTGAAGACCTGCTCATTATGAAGGAAAGCGACGTGATGGGTGTGGTCGAGCAGACATCGGCGTTGGGAAAAGCGGCTTGAACCGGCCCAACCCGATCGGTGAATGAAAGGTGCCTGCTGAAGGAGTGTTCCAATGGCTGCCAAGGAAGTGAAATTCCATTCCGACGCCCGCGACCGCATGTTGCGCGGCGTCAACATCCTCGCCGACGCGGTGAAGGTCACGCTCGGCCCTAAGGGCCGCAATGTCGTCATCGACAAGTCGTTCGGCGCTCCGCGCATCACCAAGGACGGCGTCACTGTCGCCAAGGAGATCGAGCTCGAGGACAAGTTCGAGAACATGGGCGCGCAGATGGTGCGCGAGGTCGCCTCGAAAACCAGCGATATCGCCGGCGACGGCACGACCACCGCGACCGTTCTCGCCCAGGCCATCGTCAGGGAAGGTGCCAAGGCCGTTGCCGCCGGCATGAATCCCATGGATCTGAAGCGCGGCATCGACAAAGCCGTCGAGGCTATTGTTCAGGAGTTGAAGACCAACGCCCGCAAGGTGACCAGAAATGACGAGATCGCCCAGGTCGGCACGATTTCGGCCAATGGTGATGCCGAGATCGGCCGTTTCCTTGCTGAGGCGATGCAGAAGGTCGGCAACGAGGGCGTCATCACCGTCGAGGAAGCCAAGACCGCCGACACCGAGCTGGAAGTGGTCGAAGGCATGCAGTTCGATCGCGGTTATCTCTCGCCTTACTTCATCACCAATCAGGATAAGATGCGCGTCGAGCTCGAAGAGCCCTATGTGCTGATCCACGAGAAGAAGCTTTCCAACCTGCAGGCGCTGCTGCCGGTTCTGGAGGCGGTGGTTCAGTCGGCGAAGCCCCTGCTCATCATCGCGGAGGATGTCGAGGGCGAGGCGCTCGCGACGCTGGTGGTCAACAAGCTGCGCGGCGGCCTGAAGGTTGCGGCCGTCAAGGCTCCGGGCTTCGGCGACCGCCGCAAGGCCATGCTGGAGGACATCGCCATCCTCACCGGCGGCACCGCTATCAGCGAGGATCTCGGCATCAAGCTTGAGAACGTCACGCTGGAGATGCTCGGCCGCACCAAGAAAGTGGTGGTCGAGAAGGAGAACACCACGATCGTCGATGGCGCCGGCAAGAAGGAGGAGATCCAGGGCCGCGTCGCGCAGATCAAGGCGCAAATCGAGGAGACCACCTCGGACTACGATCGCGAGAAGCTGCAGGAGCGTCTGGCCAAGCTCGCCGGCGGCGTGGCTGTGATCCGCGTCGGCGGTTCGACGGAGGTCGAGGTCAGGGAGCGCAAGGACCGCGTCGACGATGCCATGCATGCGACGCGCGCGGCGGTCGAGGAAGGCATTCTTCCGGGCGGCGGCGTGGCGCTGCTCAGGGCCGCCAATGCGCTCGACGCGGTGGCTGCCGACAACCCCGACCAGAGATACGGCGTCGACATCGTGCGGCGCGCCATCGAGGCGCCGGCGCGTCAGATCGCCGAGAACAGCGGGGCGGAAGGCTCGATCATCGTCGGCAAGCTGCGCGAGAAGACCGATTTCGCCTATGGCTGGAACGCCCAGACCGGCGAATATGGCGATCTTTTCAGCCAGGGCGTTATCGATCCGGCCAAGGTCGTGCGCACCGCGCTGCAGGATGCAGCCTCGATCGCCGGCCTGCTCGTCACCACTGAGGCGATGGTCGCCGAGAAGCCGAAGAAGGAAGCGGCACCCGCCATGCCCGCCGGCGCCGGCATGGACTTCTAGGACGCTGGGGAGGCGCGGCGCCGACACAGCCAATCTCCCCCGACAGGGTTCAATTGGGGGAGATTGGTCGGCAGGGCAAAAGGGAGCGCGAGGGAAACGGCACCCTTCTGAATTGACAAGAACCGGAAAAGCGAGAAAGCACTCCGCGACAGATCGGCTGGCGGGACGCGTCCCCTTTGTCCTGTCGGACATCTCCCCTCATCGGCGGAGATCGGCAGCTTCGACACGCCGCGGCGCGACGGGCCAGAGTTACTATGTGGGAAGATTCTGAATGACGACGGATACCAAGACGACGGAAACCAGGACATTCGAGGCGGATGTCTCGCGGCTGCTGCACATGATGGTGCATTCGGTCTATTCGGACCGGGACGTCTTCCTGCGCGAGCTGATCTCCAACGGCGCGGACGCGTGCGAGAAGCTGCGCTTCGAAGCGATCACCCGTCCCGAGCTGCTGGGCGAGGACGCAAAGCCGCGCATCACTATTTCGGCCGACCCCGACAACAAGCAGCTTGCCGTCGAGGACAACGGCATCGGCATGGGCCGCGAGGAGATGGCCGAGGCTCTGGGCACCATCGCACGCTCCGGCACCCGTGCCTTCATCGAGCGCGTCGAGGCTGGCAAGGCGACTGAGGACTCGCAACTCATCGGCCAGTTCGGCGTCGGCTTCTACTCCGCTTTCATGGTGGCCGATCATGTCGATGTCATCAGCCGGCAGGCCGGCAGCGAGGAAGCCTGGCGCTGGTCTTCCGACGGCAAGGGCACCTACGAGATCGCTCCCGTGCCGCTTGCGGCAGCTCCCAGGCGCGGCACGCGCGTCGTGCTGCATCTGATGGACGATGCGAGTTCCTACACCACGCCTTACCGGCTCGAAGGGCTGGCGAAGTCGCAGTCCGGCCACGTGCCGGTGCCGATCACGCTTGTTGAGAAGCCGGGCGCCGAGCCGCGCGATGTCGCCGACGGCACGGCGCTCTGGGTGAGGCCGAAGAGCGACATAAAGCCCGAGGAATATACCGACTTCTACCGCAGCATCGCCGGCCAGTATGACGAGCCGGCCGCCACCATCCACTTCCGCGCCGAGGGTCGGCACGAATACAGCGCACTTGCCTTCGTGCCGGGCTCGCGTCCGTTCGATCTCTTCGACCAGGACCGCAAGGGTCGTATGAAGCTCTACGTGCGGCGCGTCTTCATCACCGACGATGCCGACGTGTTGCCGCGCTACCTGCGCTTCGTGCGCGGCCTGGTCGATTCCGCCGATCTGCCGCTCAACGTCTCGCGCGAGATGATCCAGGAAAGCCCGCTGCTCGCCGCGATCCGCAAGGGTGTCACCAACCGCGTCCTCGGCGATCTGGGCAAACTCGCCGATAACGATGCCGAGGCCTACGCCAAGATCTGGGAGAATCTCGGCGTCGTGCTCAAGGAAGGCATCTACGAGGACTACGAGCGGCGCGAGCAGCTGCTGAAGCTCGCCCGCTTCCGCTCGACCGCTTCCGGCGAGACGCTGCGCAGCCTGGCCGATTATGTCGCCGCGATGAAGGAAGGGCAGAAGGCGATCTTCTTCATGGCCGGGGAAGACCGCGCCCGGCTCGAGGTCTCGCCGCAGCTCGAAGGGTTCCGGGCGCGCGGCATCGAAGTGCTGCTTTTGACCGATCCGGTCGACAGTTTCTGGACGACGATGGCGCCGGAATTCGACGGCAAGCCAATCAAATCGGTGACGCAGGGCGCGGCCGAACTGTCGGAGATCCCGCTGCTCGACACCGCGTCCAAGCCGGATGCCGAAATCTCGTCCGAAATCGCGACCTTCCTGGCCTTCGTGAAGACGGCGCTGGGAGACGAGGTCTCGGACGTGAAGGCCTCCGACCGCCTGACCGAAAGCGCGGTCTGCCTGGTCGCACCGGAGCACGGTCCCGACCGCCAGTTCGAGCGGCTGCTCAACGCCGCCGGCCGCCTCGACAAGGCGGCGAAGCCGATCCTCGAGATCAACCCGCGGCACGAGCGCGTCACGGCGCTGGCGAAGCTCGGCGACGGCGAGCGCGCTTTCAAGGAAGACGCCGCGCATCTGCTTTACGACGAGGCGCGCGTGCTGGACGGCGACAAGCCAGCCGATGCCAGGGCGTTTTCGGCGCGGCTTGCTCGCCTGATCGAGCGCGGTTTGGCGAGGGAGTAGTGGGGGCGTTGGGCGCCTCACGGAGCCCGGATCCTGCCGTGACTTCTCACGAGGAGGCGGCGCAAGGGTGAGATCGGTCGCGATCCTTCGCGCCCCCCTCTGTCCTGCCGACGGGTCAAGGCTTCTCCACGCTACTACGCTCGGAGGTCAGAGCGCCGCCCTACCCCCTCAGCCCCGGTGCCTCTTGCCCCGTCCTGGCGACATATTCCGTATAGCCGCCGCCATAGGTGTGGATGCCATCCGGCGTGAGCTCCAGCACGCGGTTCGATAGTGCGGACAGGAAATGGCGGTCGTGCGAGACGAACAGCATCGTGCCTTCATATTGCGCCAGCGCCTCGATCAGCATCTGCTTGGTCGCCATGTCGAGGTGGTTGGTCGGCTCGTCGAGCACCAGAAGGTTCGGCGGATCGAACAGCATCAGCGCCATGACCAGCCTTGCCTTCTCGCCGCCCGAGAGCACGCGGCACTTCTTCTCGATCTCGTCGCCGGAAAAGCCGAAGCAGCCGGCTAAAGCCCTGAGCGGTGCCTGGCCGGCCTGCGGGAAATTGTCTTCCAGCGTCTGAAACACGGTGCGCTCGCCGTCGAGCAGTTCCATGGCGTGCTGGGCGAAATAGCCCATCTTGACGCTCGGACCGCGCGCCACCGAGCCCTCATCTGGCTCGGAGGCGCCGGCCACGAGCTTCAAAAGCGTCGACTTGCCGGCGCCGTTGACGCCCATCACGCACCAGCGCTCGCGGCGGCGGATCTGGAAGTCAAGGCCGGCATAGATCGAGCGGCTGCCATAGGATTTGTGGATGCCCTTCAGCGTCGCCACGTCCTCGCCGCAGCGCGGCGCAGGCTGGAACTCGAAGGCCACCGTCTGGCGACGCTTGGGCGGCTCGACGCGGTCGATCTTGTCGAGCTTCTTCACCCGGCTCTGCACCTGGGCGGCGTGCGAGGCGCGCGCCTTGAAGCGCTCGATGAAGGCGATCTCCTTGGCAAGCATCGCCTGCTGGCGGTCGAACTGCGCCTGCAGCTGCTTGTCGGCCAGCGCCCGCTGCTCCTGGTAGAATTCGTAATTGCCGGAATAGGAGGTGAGCGCGCCGGCGTCGATCTCGATCACCTTCGAAACGATGCGGTTCATGAACTCGCGGTCATGCGAGGTCATCAGCAGCGCGCCGTCATAGTCCTTGAGGAATTTCTCCAGCCAGATCAGGCTCTCAAGATCGAGATGGTTGCTCGGCTCGTCGAGCAGCATGACGTCGGGCCGCATCAGCAGGATACGGGCGAGCGCGACGCGCATCTTCCAGCCGCCGGAGAGTTTTGCAACGTCGCCGTCCATCATCTCCTGGGAGAAGCCGAGGCCGTCGAGCACCTCGCGGGCGCGGCCGTCGAGCGCATAGCCGTCGAGTTCCTCGAAGCGGTGCTGCAACTCGCCATAGCGCTCGATGATCGCGTCCATCTCGTCGGCGCGGTCGGGATCGCCCATGGCGTGCTCGAGCTCGCGCATCTCGGCTGCGACGGCGCTCACCGGGCCGGCGCCTTCCATCACCTCGGCGACGGCGCTCATCCCCTCCATGTCACCGACATCCTGGCTGAAATAGCCGATGGTAACGCCGCGATCGACTGAGACTTGGCCTTCGTCCGGCTGCTCCTGGCCGATGATCATGCGGAAGAGCGTCGTCTTGCCGGCGCCGTTCGGGCCGACGAGGCCGACCTTCTCGCCCTTCTGCAGGGCGGCCGAGGCTTCGATGAAGACGATCTGACGGCCGTTCTGCTTGCCGATATTTTCGAGACGGATCATGGGGCGGTCCGGGAAACTGCGCTGAGATGGCGGGATTTGCCCGGGGCATACGCGAATGAGGCTGCGGAGGGAAGAGGCAGAAGCGCCGCATCCGCGCGCTCGACTATTCCTTCGAGGCAGAACCCAGCCGCGGTGAAATTGATTGGCGTCGCCGGCCGATCGAGCGCTTAGTGCTGGAGCCAACCACTTGATGGGCTCTGGCAAGGGAGGTCAACCATGGCCATGTACCTGACGCGCTTCAGCTACACGCCCGAGACCTGGGCGCGAATGATCGAAAACCCCGAGGATCGCCGCAAGGCAGCCAGCTCATACATAGAATCGGTCGGCGGAAAGCTGCACGGGTTCTGGTACGCGTTCGGCGAACACGACGGGTGGAACCTGTGGGAGGCGCCGGACAATGTTTCGATGGCGTCCGTCGTGCTCGCCATCGGTGCCGGAGGGGCACTCAGCTCCTGCGAGACCACCGTCCTCCTCAGCGTCGAGGAGACGATGGACGCGCTAAGCAGGGCGAAAGCGATCCGTTATCGGCGGCCTGGAACGTAAAGCCGAGAAAAGCCGCCTCGGAGGGGTGTCACCTCGCGTCGTGGAAGATGATACCGAGCGTATGTCGCCTGCCCGAGCGCAGGCGGCTGACGCCGTGGCGCAGGTTGACGCGATAGTAACCTCGCGTGCCCTCCACGGGCCGGTTGTGCACGGCGAAGATCACCGCGTCGCCGCGCTTGAGCGGCACCACCTCGGCGCGGCTCTGCATGCGCGGGCGCTGCTCGGTCAGCACGAATTCGCCGCCGGTGAAATCCTTGCCGGGTTCGGAGAGCAGGATCGCCACCTGCAGCGGAAAGGCGAGCGCGCCATAGAGATCCTGGTGCAGACAGTTGAAGTCGCCGGGGCCGTATTGCAGCAGAAGCGGCGTCGGCTTGGTTTGGCCCTCGTCGTGGCAACGCTTTAGGAAGGCGGCGTGGTCGGAAGGGTAACGGAGCGCGGCGCCCATCTTCTCGTTCCAGTCGTTGGCAACGCCGGCGAGCCGTGGATAAAGCGCAGTGCGCAGGCCCTCGATCAGATCAGGCAGCGGATAACGGAAATAGCGGTACTCGCCCCTGCCGAAGCCATGGCGCGCCATCACCACATGGCTGCGGAAATGTTCTTCGTGCGGATAGAGCGCGGCGATTTCGGCGCATTCCTCCGGCGAAAGCAGGCCGGGCACGACAGCGCAGCCCTGGGCGTTGAGCTCGGAGACGAGCGCGTGCCAGTCCTGCGCGGCGACACGGGATTCGGCGGAGCGTCCGGCGCGTTTGGTGTTGAGGGAATGGACGGTCATGAGCGCCTCCTTTGATGCCATCAAAGTGGGGCGGAGGCGAAGCGGCGGCCACCCGATTCCTGCGGAAATGGCGCGACCTTTACGGCGAACCAGCCGCAACGAAGCCCGAGCGGCCCTGCGCGCGGCGGAATGCCTGCTGCAGGCGCGGGTTGAGGCGCACCGCGTCGCGGCCGGCCTGGATGGTCCGCTCGACCTGCTCCGGCGTCAGCCTCAGCCGGGTCGGGATGACGTTCAGCGCGGCTGCCTCGTCTGGCGGCAGGTCGGCGAAGGAGACCAGTTCAACTACATCAAGCTGCTCGACGGCGGATTGACCGACAACATCGCGGTGGTCGGCTTCGCGGAATCGCTCGACATCGCCGGCAGTCCGCACAGCCCGTTGT
>NZ_RZSV01000152.1:0-14291 GCF_004023205.1 Mesorhizobium sp. M1A.F.Ca.IN.020.03.2.1
GACCCAGTCGACGCCGACCTGGCCGACCTCGTCCGCCATCGCTGCGCCGGCGCCGAGGGCAATGCAGGCGGCAATCAAGCCGATCAGTTTTCGCAAGGAAGCCTCCTCGGGTTTTGCGTTTAGCCGATGTCAGGTGGGACAGGACAATGGCATTTGCAAGCCATTCGATGATCGTCGCGACGGAGGCGGCAGGTCTCGTGGTTGCGGCAACGCGACCTCTTTGCGCGCGCGCCGCCAAACCGCTAAGACTGTCGCCGAACAGGCTCGCGCCGGATCCGCCGGGCCGCGACGATCGCAACGGATAGTTTCTGATGATGCGCTCAATTCTGGTCGGCATCCTCGTCCTGATGGCGGCGGGCATCGGCTGGCTCACTTTCGACTGGTATCGCGGCCATCATGGCGGCCAGCCCTACGGCGCACCGTTCACACTGATCGACCAGAAGAGCGCGCCGATCACCGAGGCCGCGTTCCGGGGCCACCCAAGCGTGGTCTTCTTCGGCTTCACGCATTGTCCGGAAGTCTGCCCGACAACTCTGTTCGAAATGGCCGGCTGGCTGAAGACGATGGGCGACAGCGGCAAGAACCTCAACGCCTACTTCGTCACGGTCGACCCGGAGCGGGACACGCCGCAGATCATCAATTCCTACGTCGGCAACTTCTCCGACCGCATCACCGGCATCACTGGCGACCCGGACAAGGTGCATGCAATGGCCAAGGCCTTCGGCATCTACTGGAAGAAGGTCGACACCGGCGACGGCGATTACACGATGGACCACACGGCCTCCGTGCTGCTCCTCAACGCCAAGGGCGAGTTCGCCGGCACCATCGCCTATGGCGAAAGCGCCGACACGGCTATTGCGAAGCTGAAGCGGCTCGCAGCAGGCGGCCAGGCGTGATCCCGAACCGAAGGTTTGCGTAGCAACAAGTGGAACCGGTTCTCGGAAATGATCACGCTCAAACATGAGTCGCCCTGATGGGGCAGACCAGGTTCCATTTCACCACGGGCAAGGCCGAGGCTGACCGCATCTTCGCGGCGCTTGATGCAGCTTTCGAGGACGAAGGCCTGCCGCTTGCCCTGCTGGAGGTCGATGAGGCCAATGACATCCACGAAGTGTCGCTCTATGCCGATGGCGATGTCGATGCCGTCGCAGTCCGGATCAACGGCATACTCGCGGACCTGGGCCTGCCGAAGCAGGTCGAGCGCGAGGCGCTCCCCGACATCGACTGGGTTGCACGCTCGCTCGAAGGACTGAAACCGGTCCGCGCCGGGCGTTTCTTTGTCCACGGCGCGCATGATCGCGACAAGCGCCGCAGCGGTGACCTCGCCATTGAGATCGAGGCGGGTCTTGCCTTCGGTACCGGCCATCACGGCACCACGGCCGGCTGCCTCGAACTGCTGGAACAGGTGGTGGTGCGCGAACGCCCCGGCAACGCGCTCGACCTCGGCACCGGCAGTGCCGTGCTGGCGATAGCGCTGGCCAAGCTCGCGCACATCCCGGTGCTGGCGACCGACATCGATCCGGTCGCCGTTCGCGTCGCTGCGACCAATGCGCGACTGAACCGAGTGAAGGCGCTTGTCGAGACGGTGACGGCGCCCGGCTTCCACCATCCGATCTTCTCTAGGCGCGCGCCCTTCGACCTCATCGTCGCCAATATCCTGGCGCGCCCGCTGATGCGGTTGGCGCCTGAGATGGCCAGGCACATCAGGCTCGGCGGCTCGCTGGTGCTCTCCGGCATTCTCGACCGTCAGCGCGATGCGGTGATCTCGGCCTATGTCGGCCAGAGCTTCCGCCACGTCCGCACCTTGCACCGCGAGGGCTGGGTGACCATCCACCTCAAGCGCTGAAAACCGGATCGTTCAAGACTGGCCCTGTCGAAATCGATTCCGGTTTCGAAGACCTTGCGCTACGGTCGCGCGAGCCATTCGAGGAGATGCGGAAAAATGTTCCAGACCTTTGATTCCGCCGGCGATCCGGCTGTCGGCAAGCCGCGCGTGGCGACGCTGCGCCAATGGCTGGCCGAGAACAAGCTGGACGGCTTCATGGTGCCGCGCGCCGACGAGCATCAGGGCGAATATGTCGCCGACCGGTCGGCCCGGCTGAAATGGCTGACCGGCTTTTCCGGCTCAGCCGGCGTCGCCATCATCCTGCGCGACCGCGCCTTCATCTTCGTTGACGGCCGCTACACGCTGCAGGTGCGCAATGAGGTCGATCTTTCGATCTTCACCGTCGAGAGCCTCGTCGACAATCCGCCGGCCTCCTGGATCAAGGACAATCTCGGCAAAGGGGCCAGGCTCGGCTTCGACCCGTGGCTGCACACGATCGGCGAGATCAAGGCATTGAAAGCCTCGGCCGAGCAGTCCGGCGCGACACTGGTGCCGCTCGAGAAGAATCCGATCGATATCATCTGGGAAGATCAGCCCGAGCCGCCGCGCGCACCCGTGGAACTCCATCCGATCGCCTTCGCCGGCGAACTCGCCAAGGACAAGCTGGCGCGGCTGGCGGGCGCGATCGAAAAGGAGGGCGCGACGCACGCCGTGCTCACCGACCCTTCTTCCATCGCCTGGGCCTTCAACATCCGCGGCGGTGACGTGGCGCATACGCCGCTGGCGCTCGGCTTCGCGATTCTTGCCGCCGACGGCAAGCATCAACTCTTTATGGACCAGCGCAAATTTTCGCGCCAGGTCGCGGCTTATCTCACCCAGCTCGCCGATCCGCACGACCCAGGCGAATTCGAATCGGCGGTCGCCAACCTCGCCAAGGGCGGCGCAAAAATCGCGCTCGATCCCGTTTTGGCGGCGGAAAAGCTCAAGATGCTGGTCGAGGGCAATGGCGGCATCGTTGTCTCTGCGCCAGACCCCGCTCGCATTCCGCGCGCCACCAAGAACCACGCCGAGGTCGCCGGCAGCCGCGCCGCGCATCGTCGCGACGGCGCCGCCATTGCCAAGCTGCTCTGCTGGCTCGACCGGCAGCAACCGGATACGCTCGACGAGATCGACGTCGTGACCAAACTCGAGGAGGTGCGGCGGCAGACCGGCGAGGAAACACAGATGCCGCTGCGCGACGTCTCCTTCGACACGATTTCCGGCGCCGGCCCGAACGGCGCCATCATGCACTACCGCGTCTCCCGCGCCACCAGCCGCAAGCTGCAAAGCGGCGAGCTGTTCCTGCTCGATTCCGGCGGACAATACCAGGACGGCACCACCGACATCACCCGCACCGTGCCGATCGGCCAGCCGACCGAAGAGATGCGCGAGCGCTTCACGCTGGTGCTGAAGGGCATGATCGGCATCTCGACGCTGCGCTTTCCGGCCGGCACGCGCGGTTCGGAAATCGATGCCGTCGCCCGCGTGGCCCTGTGGAAGCATGGCTGCGACTTCGCCCACGGCACCGGCCATGGCGTTGGCTCTTACCTCGCCGTGCATGAGGGCCCGCAGCGCATCGCCCGCACCGGCACCGAAAAACTGCTTGCCGGCATGATGCTGTCCAATGAGCCGGGCTATTACAAGGAAGGCTCCTACGGCATTCGCATCGAGAACCTGATCCTGGTCACGCCTGCCGAGCAGATCGAGGGCGGCGACATCGCCATGCACGGCTTCGAGACGCTGACGCTGGCGCCGATCGACAAGCGCCTCATCCGCAGTGACCTGCTGACCCGCGACGAACTGCACTGGCTCGACCAGTATCACGCGCGGGTTCTGGCCGAGATCGGTCCGATGGTGGACGGCGAGACGCTGGCCTGGCTGGAGAAAGCCACGGCGCCGCTGCCGCACGACGCCAAGATCTGACTTCTAGCCGACGAACTGCCTGGCCAGAATCAGCACCGCGGCACCGGCCAAAAACATCGCCATCAGGCCGCCGCGCAGCGACACCAGCGCGGTGACGATCAGCGCTGCCCATTCGGCCGGTCCGGCGCCGAGCGCGGCAGGTGCCACAAGTGTCGTCAGCACAGCGGCCGGCACGGCGTTGAGGCCGGCCTCGACACGCGGGTGGACGGTCTCGAAGCGCGAGATGACGAGATGGCCGCCGACGCGCGTGAGATAGGTGGCGACGGCGCCGGCGAGGATGATCCAGAAGGTCGTGCTCATGTGCGCTGCCCCACGCCGCTATGATGCGGCGGCAGAATGACCGCCAGAAGGACGCCGGCAATGGCGCCGATCGAGACATGCCAGGGCGAGCCGACCGTCTTGTAGGCGACGATCGAGGCGGCCGCGCTGGCGACGACCACCGGCAGCCACAGCGGCCGCTTGCGGAAGCCGAGAACCAGGCCGAGGAAATAGATCGGCAGCAGGAAATCGATGCCCAGAGCATGGGTATCCGGGATCATCTTGCCGAAGATTGCGCCGAGCGCGCTTTCGGCCACCCAGAACACATAGACCGGCAGGCCGAGCCCGAGATACCAGACGAACCCGACCGATTGGCCGGACGCCGCGCGCGCCTCGGCCACGGCATATTGCGGATCGGTCAGGATGAAATAGCCCAGCGCTTGCTGCAGCAGCGGCCAATGCGCCATGCGCCGGCCGATGCCGGCGGAATAGAGCACGTGACGGAAATTCACCGCGAAGATCGAGAGCACGATCAGCCAGGGCGCGACATGCTGGCCGAACAATTCGATGCCGACCATCTGGCTGGCGCCGCCGAAGATCAGCGCGCTCATGAGGAATGCTTCCAGGACCGAAAACCCGTTGTCCACGGCAATCGCGCCGAACAGGATCGCGAACGGCGCGGAGGCGACGACGACCGGCATCGACAGCCGCACGCCGTCCCAGAAATCGCTCCTCGCACGGCTTTCGGAGATTGCTTCCGCCGTCATCCAACTGCTCCCTTGAGCGGCTTGATTTAGGGAGCGTCGCCCCGCTTGTCACACCAATTCGCTTGAGCCGACGATCAGCGGAACTGATTGCCGGGCTTTGAGCGGCTCAGGCAGCCTTGCCCTGGATCGCCCTGCCCCAATCGAGCAGCGGCTTGGCGCGCAAGGTGAAGCCGACGAGATCGTCAACTAACGCCGCCAGGCAGATGGTTTCGGGATCAATATTATGCCGCACCACGAAATGGCGGTTGCGGACTGCTTGCGCGAGATCGGCTTCGCTGACGTCCTCGAAACCACGCGGCGCGCGCTTCAGGCAATCTTCCCTATCCAGCTCCAGCCCAGTCTTTTTCAGCGCTGAAACCATGGCGCGGAAGGCGGCCGGCTTCGTCACGATCGCCTTGCGCATCGCCTGCAGCAACTCCGGTCCGGGCTGCCACCAGGCGACGCCGGCAAAGCAGCGCTCGAGGCCGATATGCACATAGAACACGCCCTGCTCCATCTTGGTGCCGTCTGGCGACAGGATTGCCGACAGGTGCCGATTATAGGGGCGCTTGTCCTTGGAGAAGCGAACGTCGCGATTGATGCGGAACAGCGACTTCTTGCGGTCGCCGCGCAGGCCAAGTCCCGCCGCCGCGAAACGCTCGCTGAGCGCTTCGACGAGATCGCAGAACGGCTCGTGCAGCTCACTCTCGTAGAGACCGCGGTTTTCCTGAAACCATTCGCGGCTCTGGTGGAAGTCGAGCGCCTTGAGGAACGGAATGGCCTTCTCGCCAAAACCCTTGAACGCTCCGGCCATCAGCCGCCCCTGCCGATGCGCTGCAGCCAGGTGTCCTCGTCGATCACCTCGATGCCGAGATCGCTCGCAACCTTGAGCTTGGAGCCGGCGCCCGGACCCGCCACCACCAGATCGGTCTTGGCCGAAACCGAGCCGGCGACCTTCGCCCCCAGGCGCTCCGCCATCGCCTTGGCCTCGGAGCGCGTCATCTTTTCCAGCGTGCCGGTGAACACCACCGTCTTCCCGGATACCTCGCTGCCGGCCGAGATCTCGACCACATAGGGCTTGGGATGGACTTGCGCCAGCAGCGCATCGAGCACGTCGTCATTGCGCTCATTGCCGAAGAAGTCGCGCAAGGCGTTGATGACGGTGTCGCCGATGCCGTTGATCGACGGGAACACGTCATGCGGATCCTCCGCCTTCGCCGTCTCCTTGCCGACGCGGATCAGTTCCTCGATGGTCGAGAACTGGCGGGCAAGCACCGCCGCCGTCGTCTCGCCGATATGGCGGATGCCGAGCGCGAAGATGAAGCGGTCGAGCTCCGGCTCGCGGCGCGCGTCGATGGCTGCGAACAGTTTGTCGAGGCCTTCGTAGTTGCGATCTTCGATGCTGCGCACATTCTTGCGCGTCTTGCCCGATGCGGCCTCGCGCAGTCTGGCCTGCTCCTCACGCCGCTCCGCCAACGCCTTGGTGACGGCCGGCCGGCGGTCCTTCAGCGTAAAGATGTCGGCGGCGGTCTTCACCAACCCGGCATTGAAGAACAGGTCGATGTTCTCGGCGCCGAGGCCCTCGATATCGAGCGCGCCGCGCGACACGAAGTGGCGCAGCCCCTCCACGGCCTGCGCTGCGCAGATCAGCTCGCCGGTGCAGCGGCGCCGCGAATCCTCCTTGCCGGTCTTCTCGTTGATCTCGCGCGTCGCCGGCGAGCCGCAGACCGGGCAGGTGTGCGGGAACTCATACGGCACCGCATCGGCCAGCCGCTTGTCGATGAGGACCCTGACGATCTGCGGGATGACGTCCCCTGCCCGCTGGATCACCACCGTGTCGCCGATGCGAACGTCAATGCCGTCGCGGATCGGCCGCCCGTTGCTGTCAAAACCCTTGATGTAATCTTCATTGTGCAGCGTGACGTTTTCCACCACCACGCCGCCGACCGTCACCGGCGCCAGCCGCGCCACCGGCGCCAACGTGCCGGTGCGGCCCACCTGGATGTCGATCTTCTCGACCGTCGTCATCGCCTGTTCGGCCGGGAATTTGTGGGCAACTGCCCAGCGCGGCTCGCCGGTCACAAAACCCCAGCGGCGCTGCAGCTCGAGCTGGTCGACCTTGTAGACGACGCCGTCGATGTCGTAACCCAGCGAAGAACGCTGTTCCTCGATCCGGTGGTAGTGCCCGATGAGGTCGTCGATCGACCTTGCCCGCACCATCAGCGGACTGATCTTGAAGCCCCATTCCTGGAACTTCTGCACGGAATCGTACTGGGTCGGAGCGGGATCCGCCGTCGTGTAGCCCCAGGCATAGGCGAAGAATTTCAGATTGCGGCTGGCGGTGACGGCTGGATCCTTCTGGCGCAGCGACCCGGCCGCCGTGTTGCGCGGATTGACATAGTCCTGGCCGCCGATAGCTGCCGAGCGCTGCTTCAACGCCTCGAACTCCGCGTAGGTCATGTAGACCTCGCCGCGGATTTCGATGACCTCCGGCCAGCCAGAGCCCTGCAACTTCTTCGGGATGTCGGCGATGGTCTTGAGATTGGCGGTGATGTCCTCGCCGACCGCGCCGTCGCCGCGTGTCGCGCCTTGCACGAAGATGCCGTTTTCGTAGCGCAGCGATGCCGACAGCCCGTCGATCTTCGGCTCCGCCGTGAAGGCGATATCGAGGTCCTTGTCGCGGTCGAAGAAGCGCCGGCCACGCTCGATGAAATCGGCCACGTCCTGGTCGGTATAGGCCTTGGCGAGGCTCAGCATCGGCACAGCATGCCGCACCTTGGTGAAGCCTTCCGCCGGCGGCGCGCCGACCCGACGCGACGGCGAATCCTCGCGAACGAGATCGGGAAAGCGCCCCTCGATGGCAAGGTTGCGCCGCGCCAATGCGTCGTATTCGGCGTCCGAAATCGTCGGCGCATCCTCCGTGTGGTAGCGCCGGTCGTGCTCGGCGATCTCCGCCGCCAGCCGCTTCAGCTCCTCCGCGGCCTCGCTTTCGCTCAGCGAATCGACTGGTTTTTCAGACATGAAGCGCGGTCCTCGAATTGTGGCGGGCCACTATAAATCAGGATTCGGTATGGAGGAGTCGGCTTGCGCAAAAATCATTGCCGAACAGCAGGATGCAGCCACCTGCTGACTCGGCATTCCAGCCGGGGATCAAGAAGCCTAGGCTGCCGCCGTGTTCTCGCGCAGCAACCGCTCAGCGGCGGCGCGCGCTTCATCGGTGATGGTGGCGCCGGCCAGCATGCGCGCGATCTCTTCCTGGCGCGCCGCGACGCATTTTCTAATCTCGAAGTCCGGCGGCAAGGACCGTGTCGCAACCGGCGTTGCCGAAATGGATCGCGCGGCGCGCGCCGCCACTTGCGGCGCATGCGTGACCGAAAGCACCTGCACCCGCTTCGACAGCCTCGCCAGCCGCTGACCGATGGCGTCGGCCACGGCGCCGCCGACGCCGGTGTCGATCTCGTCGAAGACCAGGGTCGGCGCCGAGCCGCGGTCGGCAAGCGCCACCTTCAGGGCCAGAAGGAAGCGCGACAGCTCGCCGCCGGACGCAACCTTCATCATCGGCCCGGGCCGTGTGCCCGGATTGGTGCGCACCCAGAACTCGACCTGGTCGATGCCTTCTTCCATGCGGCCATCGGCATCGCTCACCATCTCGACGATGAACTCCGCCCGCTCGAGCTTGAGGGCCGGCAGTTCGGCCATCACCGCCTTGGTGAGGCCCGCCGCCGCCGCATGGCGCAGCGAAGAGAGCTGCGCCGCGGCTATGTCGTAAGCTTCGCGCGCGGCGGCTGCTTGTTTCTGCAGCCCGTGCAGGCGTTCCTCGCCCGCATCGAGATCGGCAAGGTCGGCCGCCATCGTGTCGCGCAGCTGCGCCAGATCGTCGACCGCGACATTGTGCTTGCGTGAGGCCGCGCGCAGCGAGAACAGCCGCTCTTCGGCCTTTTCCAGGCGCTGCGGATCGTATTCGGTGGCGCGTAGTGCTGTCTGGACGCCGGACTGCGCCGCGTCGAGCGAGATCATTGCCTCGTCCAGCGACTTGACCACATCGTCGAGCAGGCCCGGCACCTCACCCGATTTGCGCTGCAGCCGCCTGAGCAGGCTGGCGAGCTGCGGCAGGGGCGAAGACGGCCCCGACAGCACATCCTGCGCATCGTGAATCTCGGACGCGATCTTTTCGGCGCGCATCATCTGGGCGCGTAATTCGGCAAGCTCGGTCTCTTCGCCCGGCTGCGGATCGAGCTTCGCCAACTCGGCGACCGAGGCCCTGAGATAATCGGCCTCGCGCGCCGCCGCCTCGACCTTGGCGCGGTGCCGCGAAAGCTCCTGTTCGCAGTTCCGCCAATAGCGCCAGGCTTCGCCCGTCCCGCGCACGGCGCCGAGATGGCCGCCGAAACTATCCAGCAATTCGCGGTGGGCGCCGGGATCGACGAGCGCCCGCTCGTCATGCTGGCCGTGTATCTCGACCAGCGCGCGGCCGACGTCGCGCATCAGGGTCACGCTGGACGGCTGATCATTGACGAAAACGCGGGTGCGGCCGTCGGCGGTCTGCACGCGGCGCAGGATGATGTCGCCATCATCCTCGATGTCGTTGTCGGCAAGCAGCGCGCGCGCCGGGTGGTTGCGCGGCACGTCGAACACGGCGATGACCTGGCCCTGCGCCGCGCCATGGCGGACGAGCGAAGCGTCGCCGCGCGCGCCAAGCGCCAGCGACAGCGCATCGAGCAGGATGGATTTGCCGGCGCCGGTCTCGCCGGTCAGCACCGAAAGCCCAGGCAAGAAGTCGATGTCCAGCTTCTCGATCAGGACGATATCGCGGATCGACAGTCTGGACAGCATCAGAAGTGTCAGGCGCCGGTGATCAGCTTCCCGGCCTTGGAGATCCACGACCCGGCATTCTCGCGCGGTTCAAGCCCGTTGCTCTGCAGGAGCTTGTAGGAATCCTTGTACCACTGGCTGTCCGGATAGTTGTGGCCGAGCACCGCTGCGGCTGTCTGCGCTTCCGAAGTCAGGCCCATCGCGTAGTAGGCTTCGGTCAGTCGCGCGAGCGCCTCCTCGACATGGCGCGTGTTGGAGTAGTTCTCGACCACGGTGCGGAAGCGCTTGACGGCGGCGATATATTCGCGGCGTTCCAGATAGTAGCGGCCGATCTGCATCTCTTTGCCGGCGAGCTGGTCGGTGGCAAAGCGGATCTTGTCCTTGGCGTCGTCGACATACTCGGAATTCGGCCAGCGGGTCACCAGATCCTGCATGGTCTGCACCGTCTGGCGCGCTTCCTTCTGGTCCTGGGTGACGTCCTTGATCTGCCGGTAGTAGCTCAAGCCGATGATGTACTGCGCATAGGCGGCATCGTCGGTTGACGGATAGAGCGTCAGGTAACGTTTGGCGGAACCGATCGCCTCGTCATAGTTGCCGGCGCGATAATCGGCGAAGGCGCCCATCACCATCGATTTGCGGGCGAATTCCGAGTAGGGATGCTGGCGGTCGACGGCGTCGAACTTCTTGCTCGCCTCATCGAGGCGGCCGGCATTCAGATTGGCGAGGCCCTGGTTGTAGAGAACGTCTGCGGGTTCGGTGTGGTCGACATAGGTCGCCAGATTGACGTCCTTTTCGGAGGACATGCAGGCCGACAGCATGAGCGACGGGGCGACCAACGAAAACGCCAGGAAAACAGCCCGATACGGCGCCTTCGATTGACCAACTCGCGAAAAAAACATGTTTGGATTCCGCCCTTTCGGCGTCGTTTCGGTCCCGGCCGCAGCCATAAACCATTATCCCCTTGCCCGGCAACGCTATGTCCGGCCAATCGCACATTTTTGTGGCGGTTTGGGACCGTCCCCAAAGCCGCTCGATTTCACGGGTTTGTGATGCATTTGCGCAACACCGGCTTCGCTACAAAGCCAGAAAATCGTTAAAAATCAGATGACCCAGGGCGCGTAGACCGGTCCGCTAACGGCGATCATTTCGGCGACCCGGCCGCGCTCGCGGCGCCGCGTCTCGACGATCTCGAAGGCCGTACGGTCCGAAAGCAGGCGGCGCAGCGCCGCCGCGTTCATCCGATGGCCGCCACGATAGGAGCGGAAGCAGCCGATGAAGCGCGCGCCGGCAAGCGCCAGGTCGCCCATGGCGTCGAGCGTCTTGTGGCGGGCGAATTCGTTCGGATAGCGCAGTCCGCCGACATTGATGACGCGGTTGTCGTCGCCGATGACCAGCGAGTTCTCCAGCGACGACCCGAGCGCGTAGCCGGCGGCCCACAGCCGCTCGACATCCTTCATGAAGCCGAAGGTGCGGGCCCGCGCGATGTCGCGGCGGAAGATGTCGGGGTTGATATCGGAGGCGAAGAGCTGGCGGCCGATTGCCGGGCTCTCGAAGTCGATCTCGACCTCGAATCGCGTGCCGTCATAGGGGCGGAACTCGGCCCAGGATGCACCGGCTTCGACGCGGATCGGCTTGACCACGCGGATATAGCGGCGCTTGACCGAAAGCGTGTCGATCCCCGCCTGGTCGAAGGCTTCGACAAAGGCCACCGCGCTGCCGTCGAGAATGGGGACTTCCGGACCGTCGATCTCGATGATGAGATTGTCGATGCCAAGTCCGAACACCGTCGCCATGAGATGTTCGACGGTTCCGATATGCTGGCCGACCGGATCGCCGAGCATGGTGCACAGGTCGGTGGCGCCGACCTCGGAGACCAGCGCGCGGAACTCGCGGAACTCGCCGCCATTCGCGAGGTGGAACACGATGCCGGTATCGGCGTCGGCGGGCAGGAAATGAACGGTGACGGGCTTGCCGCTGTGGACGCCGGTGCCGGTCAGCGTCACGCGCGCCTTAACTGTCGTCTGATAGTCGTGCAAGACAAACCCCATAAGCCCAAACCGCCTGTGTCCGCTTGTCAGCCTTAGGCATTATCGGCCCGACGGATCATCTGGCCTGCGCGCAAAAGCGGCGAATGAGCAAGGCAGCGGCTCTGATAACATCGGCAGGCAGGGCCAACTCCCCGAATCCCGGCAAACCGACTTTAGTCCGACGCGAAGATAGTGGCCCGTCCGGGAGACTCCAAATCACGGTTTCTTACCCCGTGTAACCGCTGCCCTGAACGAAGAAACACTCGTAATCCGTTGTTTCTCTATAACTTTTAAAGGCAACAGGCAGACGATTCTCTCGCCCGCCTGTTAACAGCTGTTATATATCGTTAGTGTATGTTCTGCCCGAAAGTGCACAGCGGTTTTGGGAGAACGACATTATCAAACATTGCTTAAAGCGCGCCGCACAGGCGGCGCGCTTTAACGATTAGTTCGCCTGGCGACGCAGGAACGCCGGGATCTCCAGCTGGTCGTCTTCCTGCACCGTGCGGCTTTGAGGCGTGAGGCGCCCCTGGTCGTCGAGCTGGCCGCGGCGCGGCGCATAGAGCTGCGGGTCCTGGCTGGCGAGGCGGCGCATTTCCGGTGCCGCCTGGCGCAGTTTCGGCTCGCGCGGCTGCGCCGGCTGCAGCCGGGCCGGCTCTTCCTCGCGGCGGGTCAGGCCGTTGGTCAGCCGCTTGATCAGCCCCATCGGTCCGCTGTTCTCATGATCCGCAGGGCGGCTCTTGGCCTCCACCTCGGCCCTCACGACCGGTGGAAAGTCCTCGACGCGCGGCATGCGCTGCGGCGCTGCAGCCACAGGCTGCGGCATCTCGCGCTGCGGCGCGGGCTGCATGACCGGCTGCTGGGCGATCGGCTGCGGCTGAGGCTGGGCCGGCGGAGCCTGGAAGATCTTGCTCTGCGGGCGGAAGTCGTCGAGCGGCGCGGGGCGCGGCTGTGCCATCGCGGCGGCGTTCGCCTCTGCAAGCTGGATCGCCTCGGCAACCGGATCGACGGCGCGCGGCTCGTAGGCCTGCTGCTGAACCGGTGCGGGACGGCTTTCCTGAACAGGTGCGGCGGGACGGGCGACCGGCTTCTGCGGCGCGCGGATGGAGATTGGCGCCGCGGCGATTTCGGCCGCCGACTTGTCGATGCCGGTAGCGACCACCGAGACGCGGATCACGCCTTCCAGTTCCTCGTCGAAGGTGGCGCCGAGGATAATGTTGGCGTCCTGGTCGACCTCCTCGCGGATCCGGGTCGCGGCTTCGTCGACCTCGAACAGGGTGAGGTCGCGGCCGCCGGTGATCGAGATCAGCAGGCCCTTGGCGCCCTTCATCGAGGTCTCGTCGAGCAGCGGATTGGCGATCGCCGCCTCGGCGGCGGCCATGGCGCGGCCCTCGCCCGAAGCCTCGCCGGTGCCCATCATCGCCTTGCCCATCTCTCGCATCACCGAGCGGACGTCAGCGAAGTCGAGATTGATCAGGCCTTCCTTGACCATCAGGTCGGTGATGCAGGCTACGCCGGAGTAGAGCACCTGGTCGGCCATGGCGAAGGCATCGGCGAAGGTGGTCTTGTCGTTGGCCAGCCGGAACAGGTTTTGGTTGGGGATGACGATGAGCGTATCGACGCATTTCTGCAGTTCCTCGATGCCCATGTCGGCCGTCTTCATGCGGCGCTGGCCCTCGAAATGGAACGGCTTGGTGACGACGCCGACGGTGAGGATGCCCTTTTCGCGCGCCGCGCGGGCAACGACGGGTGCAGCGCCCGTGCCGGTGCCGCCGCCCATGCCGGCGGTGACGAAGCACATATGCGTGTTGGACAGATGATCGATGATCTCGTCGATGCACTCTTCCGCCGCCGCGCGGCCGACTTCCGGCTGCGAGCCGGCGCCGAGGCCTTCCGTGACATGCGCGCCGAGCTGGATCAGCCGCTCAGCCTTCGACATCGTCAGCGCCTGCGCGTCGGTGTTGGCCACCACGAACTCGACGCCGCGCAAGCCGGCTGTGATCATGTTGTTGACCGCGTTGCCGCCGCCGCCGCCGACACCGAACACGGTGATGCGTGGCTTAAGCTCGGTGATGTCCGGCTTCTTGAGATTGATGGTCATAGTCTCCGTCCTTTGCCTTTCCCGCCGCCTCGCCGCTGCGGCCGCCTTTGGGGCTGTCCCCGTCAAATTAAAAACTGTCTCTCAACCACTGACTCATGCGATGCAGTTTTCCGCCCGTTCCGGTCATCCTGAAACCGGAAAGTCCTTTCGCCGAATGGCTCTCGAAGCTCGCCATTTGAGGATAGATCAGAAGCCCGACCGGGGTCGAAAACGCCGGCCCCTTGGCCGCTTCCGGCAGGCCTGCCACGCCGAGCGGCCGGCCGATGCGCACGTTGCGCCCAAGAATGCGGCGCGCCGCCTCCGGCAGGCCCGCCAGTTGGCTGGCGCCGCCGGTGAGGACGACCCGTTTGCCGACGGCGTTGCCGTAGCCCGATTTGTTCAGCCGGTCGCGCAAAAGCTCGAGCGTCTCGTCGATGCGCGCCCGGATGATCCGCGTCATCACCGAGCGCGGGATCTGTAGCGGCAGCTCGCCCTCCTCGCCGATCGGCTGGATGGAAACCAGGTCGCGGTCGTCCGCACTGCCCGGCAGCGCAGAGCCATGCATCACCTTCAGCCGCTCG
>NZ_RZSV01000153.1:0-12651 GCF_004023205.1 Mesorhizobium sp. M1A.F.Ca.IN.020.03.2.1
GTGCAGCAGCTGATCTCCGGCCAGCAGGCCGACACAGCCGGCGCCGACACGACCAAGGCATCGGGCAGCCAGAAGGGCGGCGCTGGCGGCGCGCGTTCCGCCTCGATCGTTTCGGCAACTGCGACGACCGCCGATTTTCCGATCCGTCGCTACGCCATCGGCTTCGTCTCCTCACCGTCGGTGGTCAGCGTGAATGCCCGTGTCTCCAGCCAGATCGTGTCGATCGCGGTGAAAGACGGGCAAATGGTCAGGGCCGGCGACCTTCTCTTCTCGCTCGATGACCGCGCACTGAAGGCGCAGCTTGCCAAGGATCAGGCGACGCTCGTCAAGGACCAGGCCCTGCTGGTGAGCGCCACGGCGGATCTTCAGCGCGCCAAGGACCTTGTCGCCAAGCAGGCTGGCACGCAGCAGACTTACGACCAGGCACTGGCGGCGCAGAAGGCCGCGGCCGCCACCATCGATGCCGACAAGGCGACGATCGACGCCGATACGGTCCAGTTAAGCTACGCGACCATCAGCGCGCCCATCTCAGGCAGGCTGGGGGCGGTCAGTGTCTCGGTCGGGGATCTCGTCACCACCAGCAACGGCTCAAGCACCACGACGCCGCTTGTGACCATCACACAGATGGACCCGCTGCAGGTGAATTTCACTCTGCCGGAAAGCAACCTTGCTTTATTGCACAAGGCGTTGGCGAGCCCACAGCAAGGCGACGTGACGCTGACCAAGGACGGCGATCCGACGCCGATCGGCAAGGGCACGCTCGATTTCGTCGATTCCAGCGTCGACACCGCCTCCGGCACCATCGCCACGCGGGCGAGCATACCGAACTCCGATCTTTCGCTTTGGCCGGGGCAGTATGTGAACGTCATCCTTGATGCCGGCACGATGCCGCAAATGACCTCGGTGCCGACGGTCGCGGTGCAGCCGAGCCAGAAAGGTCCCTTCGTCTATGTGGTCAAGCCGGACAACACGGTCGAGATGCGGCCGGTGCAGGTGGCGCTGACGGAGGGCGATAACAGCGCCATCAGCCAAGGCCTCAAGGGCGGCGAGAAAGTGGTGGTCGAAGGCCAGACAAGGCTAAAGGACGGCGCGACGGTGCACGAAGGCAAGACAGCGAGCAACAGTGGCGATCAAAATTCGCCTAAGGTCGCACAAGCCGACAAGGCCGGCGAGGCCCGCCCATGATTTCCGAATTCTGCATACGAAAGCCCGTCGCCACGCTGCTGATGTCGTTCGCCCTCGTGCTGGGCGGACTGTTCGCTTACAAGTTCCTGCCGGTTGCCGCGCTGCCCAGCGCGGAGTTCCCGGTGGTGAATGTCTCGGCCCAACTGGCCGGCGCTTCGCCGGAGACCATGGCGACCTCGGTCGCGACGCCGCTGATCAAGCAGTTCGCAACCATTGCCGGCATCGATTCTATTTCGACCACCAACTCGCTGGGCCAGACCTCGATCGCCATCCAGTTCGTGCTCAACCGCGACATCGACGCGGCCGCCGCGGACGTTCAGGCAGCCATTGCGCGCACGCAAAAATCGCTGCCGCCGCAAATGACGGCGCCGCCAAGCTATCGCAAGGTCAATCCGGCCGATGCGCCGATTCTTCTGATGTCGCTGGTCAGCGACACCGTTCCACTCACCGATCTCGACGCCTTCGCCGAAAACGTCATCTCGCCCTCGCTATCGACCATCGATGGCGTTGCGCAGGTTTCGATCTACGGACAGCAAAAATATGCGGTGCGCATCCAGATCGATCCGACCGCGCTCGCCGCGCGCGGCATCTCGATCGACCAGTTGCAGACGGCCGTGGCCTCGGCCAACAGCAACACCCCGCTCGGCGTGCTGCAGAACGACAAGCAGCAGCTGACGATCACGGCCAACACTCAGTTGATGAACGCCGCCGATTTTTCAAACATTATCATCGCCACCAAGAACGGCCATCCGGTGCGGCTGGGCGAGGTCACGCGCGTCATCGACTCGGTCGAAACCACGACGACGGCGAGTTGGTATGATGGCACGCGCGCCATTATCATGGCCGTGCAGCGTCAGCCCGACGCCAATACGGTCGACGTCGTCGACAAGGTCAAGGCGATGCTGCCGTCCTTCCAGGACCAGATGCCGGCTGCCGCGAGCATCAAACTGCTCAACGACCGATCCACCTCGATCCGCCAGGCCGTCGACGACGTGCAGTTCACGCTGCTCCTGACCATCGCGTTGGTGGTGATGGTGATCTTCGTGTTCCTGCGCCGCGTCACGGCAACGATCATCCCGGCGGTGGCCGTGCCGATTTCGCTGATCGCCACACTCGGCGCGATGTTCCTGTTCGGCTTCTCGATCGACAACATATCTCTGATGGGTCTGACGCTGGCCGTCGGCCTCGTCGTCGACGACGCGATCGTCATGCTCGAAAACATCTTCCGCCACATGGAGGAGGACGGGCTGTCGGCTTTCGACGCCGCGCTCAAGGGCGCGCGTGAGATCGGCTTCACCATCATATCGATTTCGATTTCGCTGGTGGCGGTGTTCATCCCCGTGCTTCTGATGGGCGGCGTCATCGGCCGTATCTTCAACGAATTCGCCGTCGTCGTAACGGTCGCCATCCTGGCGTCGATGTTCGTGTCCCTGACCCTGACCCCGATGCTGTGCTCGCGGCTTTTGTCGGTGACCAAGGCCGATCGCGAGGCGCATGCCGACGGTCACAGACATGATCTCATCACGCGTGGCTATGACTGGATCCTGAGCTTCTGCCTGCGCCACACCTTCCTGGTGTTCCTGGTCTTCGTCGGCACCGCGGCAGCCTCCGTCTGGCTGATCCAGGTTTCGCCGAAGGGCTTCTTCCCGCAAGAAGACATAGGCCAGATCTCGGTAACCACCATCGCCCGCCAGGACATCTCCTTCGACGCGATGACGAAGCTGCAGAGCCAGGTCGCCGACGTCTTCTCGCATTCGCCTTACGTCGATCACGTCGCCTGGTCGGTGGGCAGCGGCAATAATGCGCTCAATCAGGGACAGTTGTTCGTGCAACTGAAGGACAAGGACAAGCGTCCCGACATAGAGAAGGTGCTTTCCGATTTGAGGCGGCAGCTGTCCGGCGTCGCCGGCATCGAAACCTATATGCAACCGGTGCAGAACCTCAGGCTCGGCTCGCGGTCCTCGGCCAGCGCCTATCAGCTGGTCGTCCAAGGCCTCGATAACGGCGCGACGGACGCCTGGGCGCAGAAATTGAACGACGCCATGGCCGCCGATCATAAATTCTTCACTGACGTCACAAGTGATTTGCAGAACAACGCGCTGCAGGCGTCGCTGGTCGTCGATCGCGACAAGGCCGCTCAGCTCGGTATCGACACGGACACGCTGCGCTCCGCCCTCTATGGCGGCTTCGGCACCGATCAGGTCTCAACCATTTTCGGCTCGGCCGACAGTTACGAAGTCATCACCGAGCTCGATCCGAAGATCGAGTGGTCGCCGGAGCGCATGCTGGCCATTCAGGTGAGAACGGCGAGCGGCAGCCTCGTTCCTCTCGGTGCCTTCGCCCGGGTCGATCGTACGGCCGGCGCCTTGACGGTCAACCAGCTTGGCCAGCTGCCGGCGGTGACGATCTCCTACAACCTGCCGCAGGGTGTCTCGCTCGGCGACACGGTGACCCGCATCAACCAGCTCAAGGACCAGATCGGCATGCCGCAGGCGATCGGCACCACCTTCGCCGGCACAGCCAAGACGTTCCAGGATTCGCTTGCCAACCAAGGGCTGCTGATCGGGGGCGCGATCCTCACGATCTACATCGTGCTCGGCATGCTCTACGAGAGCTTCATCCATCCGCTGACCATTCTGACGGGCCTGCCGTCGGCGGTACTGGGCGCGGTGGTTGCATTGCGGCTCTTCGGCATGGACCTGTCGGTCATAGCCGTGATCGGCATCCTGATGCTGATCGGCATCGTCAAGAAAAACGGCATCATGATGATCGACGTGGCGCTGGAGTTGAGGCGCGAGGGCATGTCTGCGCTGGACTCCATCCACAAGGCCTGCCTGATGCGTTTCCGGCCGATCATGATGACGACGCTGGCGGCCTTGATGGGCACGTTCCCGATCGCGCTCGGCACCGGCGCCAGCGCCGAGCTGCGCCAGCCGCTCGGCGTTGCCGTGGTCGGCGGCCTGCTCGCATCCCAGGCGCTGACCCTGTTCGTCACGCCGGTCATCTATGTCTATTTCGAGCATTTCTCCGGCTGGCTACTCAGCTTCTCCTCGAAGAAGAGCCGGCCGGAGTTGCATGCGGTCGAGCCGGTCGAGCAGCCCTCGCTCTTTGACCCCGGAGAAAATGCCGAACCGAGAAAGTTGGCCGCCGAATAGGCGGCCCGGCTCTGGCCCAAGTTGCCGAGCTTGCGGGGGCGTGCGCACGATCGTAACCTTGCGCCATGTCCCATGATCACGACCACGACAACGAGCTCGATCCGTTTGCGGCGCGCGTGCGCGCATTGGAAACGATCCTTACCGAGAAGGGCCTGATCGATCCGGCGGCCATCGACGTCATCGTCGAAACCTACGAAACGAAAATCGGCCCACGCAACGGCGCCAGGGTGGTGGCGAAGGCCTGGAACGATCCGGCCTATGCCGAATGGCTGAAGCGCGACGCGACGGCGGCAATTGCCTCGCTCGGCTATACCGGGCGTCAGGGCGAGCACATGCAGGCGGTGTTCAACACGCAGGAGACGCACAACCTCGTCGTCTGCACGCTCTGCTCCTGCTATCCGTGGTCCGTGCTCGGCCTGCCGCCGGTCTGGTACAAGGCGCCGCCCTATCGTTCGCGGGCTGTTATCGATCCGCGCGGCGTGCTGGAAGAATTCGGGCTAACCTTGCCCGCGGGTAGGAAAATCCGCGTCTGGGATTCGACGGCCGAGCTTCGCTACCTTGTGGTGCCGATGCGGCCGAAAGGCACCGAGGGCTGGAGCGAGGAGCAACTCGCCGGCCTGGTCAGCCGCGATTCGATGATCGGCACTGCGCTGGCGAGGGAGCCGGCATGAACGGGCCGCAAGATCTCGGCGGGCAGATGGGGTTCGGGCCGGTCGCGCCCGAGACGGACGAGCCTTACTTCCATGCTGCCTGGGAGCGGCGGGCGCTTGGCGTCACGCTCACTGCCGGCGCCATGGGTGCCTGGAACATCGACGAGAGCCGGCATGCGCGAGAGTCGCTGCATCCCGCCGATTATTATTCGTCGAGCTATTACCAGATCTGGATCCAGGCGCTTGAGGTACTCCTGAAGCGCCATGGCTTCGTGACGGAACGCGACCTTGCCGCCGGCAAGGCTGTCGATCCGGCGGCGACACCCAAACGCGTGCTGAAGGCTGCCGATGTGCCTGCCGTGCTCGCCAAGGGCGGGCCATGCGATCGTCCCGTGGCTGCGCCGGCACGCTTCCAGGCGGGCGACCGCGTGCGGACGAAGAATTTCAGTCCCACCGGCCATACGCGCCTGCCGCGCTACGCGCGCGGCAAGAACGGAAGGATCGAGGCCGTTCGCGATGGCTTCGTGTTCCCGGACAGCAACGCGCATGGCAAGGGCGAGAACCCGCAATGGGTCTATACCGTGGTTTTCGACGGCGCCGAGATCTGGGGCGAGGGCGCCGACCCGACGCTTGAGGTCTCGATCGATGCCTGGGAGAGCTACCTTGAGCCGGCATGAGACCGAACTGCCGGGCGGCTTCGACGATCCGGTTTTCGCCGAACCGTGGCAGGCGGAGGCTTTCGCCATCACGGTCGCGCTGCACGACAAGGGCCTGTTTTCGTGGAACGAATGGGCGGACGCCTTGTCCGCCGAAGTGAAGAAGCCGGACGCCGCGAGCGACGGCCACGACTATTACGAGCACTGGCTGTCGGCGCTGGAAAAATTGCTGGCGACCAAGGGCGTCGCCGGCAAGCACGAGATCGATGCGCTCGCGGCCGCCTGGGAGCGTGCCGCCCACGCCACGCCGCACGGCAAGCCGATCCTGCTGGAGAATGATCCCGGAGCCCACCGGTAGCCCGGACTCAAACTTCGTTCCCTTTACGTTCTTGTTTGCGCCTGATAGCGTGCCGAGCTGATAATGAATGAGACCGTCGCCGACGACGCCGGTGATGGCACGCCAACCTTGTGTTTCGCTCGCGAATCCGGTCTGTCGAACTGATGGAATTCTCTCCCCAACAGGACGAGGCTTTGAAGGCGGTCGGCCGCTGGCTGAAGGACGGGCGGCCGCAGATCTTCCGCCTGTTCGGCTATGCCGGCACCGGCAAGACGACGCTTGCGCGCTATTTCGCCGAGCACGTCGACGGGCAGGTGCAATTCGCGGCCTTCACCGGCAAGGCTGCCCAGATGCTGCGCTCCAAAGGAGCGACCAACGCCCGCACCATCCATTCGCTGATCTACAGGCCGAAGGGCGAGGAATCGGTCGAGGACCAGGTGACGGGCAAGACGTCGATGTCGCCGACCTTTTCACTCAACCGGCAAAGTCCGATCGCGCGCGCCAAGCTGGTCGTCATCGACGAGTGTTCGATGGTCGACGAGCAACTCGGCCGCGACCTGCAGAGCTTCGGCACGCCGATCCTGGTGCTCGGCGATCCGGCCCAGCTGCCGCCGATCTCCGGCGGCGGCTTCTTCACCGAGCATGAGCCGGATGTGCTGCTCACCGAGATCCATCGCCAGGCACGCGACAACCCTATCATCCGGCTGGCGCTCGACGTGCGAGAAGGCCGCGAGTTCATGCACGGCGACTACGGCACGGCGCAGGTGATCGGCAGGGAAGGGGTCACGCAGGATCTGGTGATGAAAGCCGATCAGGTGCTGGTCGGCACCAACCGCACGCGGCGGCGCTACAACCAGCGCCTGCGCGAGCTGAAGGGCTTTTCCGCCGATTATCCGCAGGCCGGCGACAAGCTGGTCTGCCTGCGCAACGATCCGGCCAAGGGGCTGCTCAACGGATCGCTGTGGAAAGTGATGACCTCGTCGCGCGAGACGGTGAAGCCCGGCATCAACCTGCTGGTCTCGCCGGAGGAGGACGATCCCGACCGCGGCGTTGCCAAGATCAAGCTGCTGAAGGCGGCGTTCGAGGATCCGGATGCCGAGATTCCATGGCAGCAGAAGAAGCGATTCGACGATTTCGACTACGGCTATGCGCTGACCGCGCACAAGGCGCAGGGCTCGCAGTGGAATGACGTCGTGCTGTTCGACGAGAGCTGGGCCTTCAAGGAGACCCGGCAACGCTGGCTCTACACGGCCATCACGCGTGCGGCCGAGCGGCTGACGATCGTGCGATAGAGCGGTTCACCGGTTCAGAAAACGGCAAACCCCTCTAGCTCGTTGTTTTGGCGCAATTCCGAACGGAAAGCCGTCACACCTTTCCTGGAATTGCTCCAGTCCGCTTATTCTGCCGGCCTCGCATCGAGCCATTGCCAGGCCGCGGCTTCGTCGTCACTGGTGAAATGCCGGAATTCGAACGGCAGAACCTTCGGAAAGAAGTCGCCGACAAGCGATGCCCAGCGCGGTTCGCCGATAGCTGCGCAACGGACGACGTGCTCCAGCGCGTCGGCCACACCTTGCTGCAGCGTCTCTTGCGAGATGTTGGCCCAGTCGACGCTCTCCTCGTCAGTCAGCCGCACCAGCACGTCGATCCTCGGGTGCAGGGCATAGGCAGCTTCCAGCAGGCCGAACAGGTTTTCCGCATCCGCCGGCGAAACATCGCCGACGACGTCGATGGCAAACAGCGCGTCACGGTTGGTTTCAATGCGGCGTATCGCCGGCACGGCCTCGAGGAAATTCACTGGCAAATCCTTGTGTTGGCCATCAGCTAGTCTCTGGAACACCGGAAACCCACTATCTGTTCCCTGCAAAGGCGCTATAGATGCCCGCCAAAACCAAGCTGGATGCCAATTCATGCCTGCAAAGCTTTCGGTCAACCTCAACGCTGTCGCCATGCTGCGCAACCGACGCGATCTGCCGTGGCCGAGCGTCACGGGGCTGGGGCGCATCGCTCTTGCCGCCGGCGCGCATGGGTTGACCGTCCATCCACGTCCCGATGAGCGGCATACGAGACATTCCGACCTGCCGGAGATCAGGGCGCTGATCGACGATGAGTTCCCCAAGACGGAATTCAACATCGAGGGCTACCCGACAGAGGATTTCCTGGCGCTTGTCGAGAATAACCAGCCGGAGCAGGTGACACTGGTGCCCGACGATCCGGCGCAGGCGACGTCGGACCACGGCTGGAACTTCGTCGCGCAGGCCGCGTTCCTGACACCGATCGTCAAGCGGCTGAAGAAGGGCGGGTTTCGCGTGTCGCTGTTTTCCGACGCCGATGCGGCCGGCGTGAATGCCGCGCGCGATACCGGCGCCGATCGGATCGAGCTCTATACCGGGCCCTATGGCGGTTACCATTCCGATTCCGCCAAGGCGGCCAAGGAATTGGAAAGACTGGGAAAAACCGCGGACGCGGCACTCGCGGCGGGACTCCAGGTCAATGCCGGCCACGATTTGACCGTGAACAATCTGCCGGCATTGATCAAACGCATCCCCGCATTGGCCGAAGTATCGATCGGACATGGGTTGACAGCGGATGCGCTGGAGTATGGCATGGCCGGCACGGTTGGGCGGTTCTTGAAGGCCTGCGGATGGTAGGGCGAGGAATGCCTTGCGTAGCTCCGGCGTGTTCCGCGCTTTGCGGCAGCCTCGGAGCGTGGCGAATCTGATGAAGTGGGGTTCATGGTGCTAGCCAACGCCAGCGAAACAGAATCCCTCGAACCTTTGGGCCATGCCGAGGCCGAGCGGCAGCACAGCACCAAGGTTCTGATGCTCGGCGCGCTCGGCGTCGTCTACGGCGATATCGGCACCAGTCCGATCTACGCCTTTCGAGAGGCTCTCCATGCTTCAGGGGGAGTGGTGGCCCGCAACGATGTGCTCGGCGTGCTGTCGCTGATCGTCTGGGCGCTCACCATCATCGTCACGATCAAATATGTCGCCTTCGTGCTGAGGGCCGACAATAAGGGCGAGGGCGGCACGCTGTCGCTGATGGCGCTGGCACGGAGCGCCTATCCGCAGGGCTCCAGCCTGATCCTGGTGATCGGCCTCTGCGGCGCGGCCCTCTTCTTCGGCGATTCGATCATCACGCCGGCGATATCCGTGCTTTCGGCGGTTGAAGGCCTGGAAGTCATCACGCCGGCGCTCGATGCCTATGTCGTTCCGATCACGCTGGTGATTCTGGCGGTGCTTTTCGCCGTGCAGCGTTTTGGCACGGGCAAGGTGGCGGCAGTCTTTGGACCCATCACGGCGACATGGTTCGTGGCCATCGGCGTTGCCGGCCTCTATCACATCGTCGACGATTGGTCCGTCCTGTTGGCTATAAACCCCTACTATGCGGTCTATTTCCTGGCCACCACGCCGACGGGCGCCTTCGTCACCGTCGGCGCGGTTTTCCTCGCGGTCACCGGCGCCGAGGCGCTCTATGTCGACCTTGGCCATTTCGGCCGCAAGCCAATCGTGCTGGCCTGGTTTTCCATCGTTTTCCCTTGCCTGCTCCTCAACTATTTCGGGCAGGGCGCCTTCGTGCTCTCGCACGGCGGCAAGCCGACCAACCCGTTCTTCCAGATGCTTCCCGAATGGGCGCTGATGCCGATGGTCGCCCTGGCAACGGCGGCGACGGTCATCGCCAGCCAGGCGGTGATCTCCGGCGCCTTCTCGCTGACCAGACAGGCGGTGCAGCTCAATCTTCTGCCGCGCATCGAGGTGCAGCACACATCGGAGATGCAAAGCGGCCAGATCTATATGCCGAGGGTCAATCTGCTGGTCGCGCTCGGCGTGATGCTTCTGGTCGTCGGCTTTGGCAGCTCGAGCGCGCTCGCCTCCGCCTATGGCATTTCGGTGACCGGTGAGATGCTGATGACGACGATCCTCTTGTTTGTCGTCATGCGCTGGCTCTGGAAATGGCAGCTGGCGCTCGCATTGGCGCTGGCGCTGCTCTTCGGCGTCATCGACCTCGGCTTCTTCTCGGCCAATGTCGTCAAGATGGTCGAAGGCGGTTGGGTATCGATCACCGTTGCTTTGATCATGGGGCTGATCATGTGGACTTGGATTCGCGGCACCCGCTACCTGTTCGACAAGACGCGCCGCAACGAAATCCCGCTCGACTTTCTGGCGGCGAACCTCCTCAAGAAGAAGCCGCAGCTGGTGTCCGGCACCGCCGTGTTCTTGACCAGCGATCCGCTGAGCGCGCCGACCGCGCTCATGCACAGCCTGAAGCACTACAAGGTGCTGCACGAAAAGAACGTCATTCTTTCCGTGGTTACGGCACCGCAGCCGGTGGTGCCGGATAGCGAGCGGGTGAAGATGGAGACGGTCAACGACCTGTTCATGCGGGTCACGCTGACCTTCGGCTACATGGAGCAGCCGAACATTCCGCGCGCACTGGCGATCTGCCGCAAGCAGGGATGGAAGTTCGACATCATGACGACGTCCTTCTTCCTGTCGCGGCGCTCGCTGAAGGCCTCGCCCAATTCCGGCATGCCGATCTGGCAGGACAGGCTGTTCATCGGCCTTGCGAAGACGGCGGCGGATGCGACGGAGTATTTCCAGATCCCAACCGGGCGCGTGGTCGAGATCGGTACGCAGGTCGCGATCTGACGCTTCAAGCATCCACATTGTGCCATAGATTTGAATGCACCTCTGCAGGTCGAGCCTTGCACTGGCGGTATGGGAGCCCTAACGCCAGGGCACTTGATATTGCACTGCAGCAAGCGTAGAGCACCGCGCATTTTATCGGAGTGTCGTCATGGCCCTTGCCAATGGTGCTGAGGCAGAACCCGTCGAGCAAACCGGGCATCCGGAAATAGAGCAGCACAGCACCAAGGTGCTGATGCTGGGCGCGCTGGGTGTCGTCTATGGTGATATCGGCACCAGCCCGATCTACGCGTTCCGCGAGGCGCTCGTTGCTTCCTCGCGCGGTGAGGTCGCCGATCGCGGCGATATCCTTGGCGTGCTGTCGCTGATCATCTGGTCGCTAACGATCATCGTCACGATCAAGTACATCATGTTCGTGCTGCGCGCCGACAACCGTGGCGAAGGCGGCGTGCTCTCGCTGATGGCGCTGGCGCGCAGCACTTTCGCGACGCGTTCGGCGGTCATCCTGGCCATCGGCATCGCCGGCGCCTCGCTTTTCTTTGGCGACGCCGTGATCACCCCGGCCATCTCCGTGCTTTCGGCCGTCGAAGGCATGAATGTCGTGACACCCGCCTTTCAGCCTTATGTGGTGCCGCTGACGCTGCTCATCTTGGCCATTCTGTTTGCGGTGCAGCGGTTCGGCACAGGTGGTGTCGCCTTGATCTTCGGGCCGATCACCGCCGTGTGGTTCCTCGCCATCGGCCTGTCCGGGCTGAATCACATCATTGCCGATCCTGAAATCCTTTGGGCGATCAGCCCGCACTACATCGTCGCCTTCCTGATCCACTCGCCGGACGTGGCTTTTGTCACGATCGGCGCCATTTTCCTGGCCGTCACCGGCGCGGAGGCACTCTACGCCGACCTCGGCCATTTCGGCCGCAAGCCGATCGTGCTGGCATGGCTGGCGATCGTATTTCCCTGCCTGCTATTGAACTATGCCGGGCAGGGCGCTTTCGTGCTCGCCAAGAACGGCGTCGTCGGCCATCCGTTTTTCGAGATGAATGAAGGCTGGGCGCTGATCCCGATGGTGATTCTGGCGACGGCAGCGACGGTTATCGCCAGCCAGGCGGTGATCTCCGGTGCCTTTTCGCTGACCAGGCAGGCGGTGCAGCTCAACATGCTGCCGCGGCTGGAGATCCTGCATACGTCCGAAAAACAGTCGGGCCAGATCTACATGCCGCGCGTCAACATGCTGCTGGCGCTGGTGGTGATGCTTCTGGTGGTCGGTTTCGGCGCGTCCAGCAGACTTGCCTCGGCCTACGGGATCTCGGTGACCGGCAATATGCTGGTGACGACGGTGCTCCTCTTCGTCGTCATGACCCGTATCTGGAAATGGCAGCTCTGGGTCGCGGTGTCGTTAACGGCTCTGTTTGTCTTCATCGATGTCGGCTTCTTTGCCTCCAACATCGTCAAGGTGTTCGAAGGCGGCTGGGCGTCGCTCGCCGTGGCTTTCGCCATCATCCTCGGCATGTGGACCTGGGTGCGCGGCAGCCGCTACCTGTTCGACAAGACGCGCCGCAACGAAATCCCGCTCGACTTCCTGGCGGCGAACCTTTCGAAGAAAAAGCCGCAGCTGGTGTCCGGCACCGCCGTGTTCCTGACCGGCGATCCGCTGAGCGCGCCGACCGCGCTCATGCACAGCCTGAAGCACTATAAGGTGCTGCATGAGAAGAATGTCATTCTTTCCGTGGTGACCGCACCGCAGCCGGTGGTGCCGGACAGCGAGCGGGTGAAGATGGAGACGGTCAACGACCTGTTCATGCGGGTCACGCTGACCTTCGGCTACATGGAGCAGCCGAACATTCCGCGCGCGCTGGCGATCTGCCGCAAGCAAGGATGGAAGTTCGACATCATGACGACGTCCTTCTTCCTGTCGCGGCGCTCGCTGAAGGCCTCGCCCAATTCCGGCATGCCGATCTGGCAGGACAGGCTGTTCATTGGCCTTGCGAAGACGGCGGCGGATGCGACGGAGTATTTCCAGATCCC
>NZ_RZSV01000153.1:12751-14279 GCF_004023205.1 Mesorhizobium sp. M1A.F.Ca.IN.020.03.2.1
CGTCCTTCTTCCTGTCGCGGCGCTCGCTGAAGGCCTCGCCCAATTCCGGCATGCCGATCTGGCAGGACAGGCTGTTCATTGGCCTTGCGAAGACGGCGGCGGATGCGACGGAGTATTTCCAGATCCCCACCGGGCGCGTGGTCGAGATCGGCACTCAGGTCGCCATTTGAGGGACTGCAACGCCTAAAGCGGTGAGTTGGTGCTCGTTACCGGCGGCTCCGGGTTCCTCGGCGCGCACTGCGTTCTAGCCCTGTTGCAGGCAGGCTACCGCGTCCGCACAACAGTGCGATCCGCCAAGCGCGAAGCCGATGTTCTCGCCATGCTGAGGGTCGGCGGTGCCGAGCCGGGCGATGCGCTTTCCTTCGCCTACGCCGATCTGATGACAGACCCCGGCTGGCTGGAAGCGGTCGCGGGATGCCAGTACGTTCTTCATGTCGCTTCGCCGTTCCCGCCGGGCGTGCCGAAACACGAGGACGATCTGATCGTTCCTGCGCGCGAGGGTGCGCTGCGCGTGCTGCGGGCCGCGCGCGATGCGGGCGTCAAACGGGTGGTGCTCACCTCGTCCTTTGCCCCCATCGGCTATGGCCAGAGGCCAATTCCGGGCAGTCCGTTCACGGAAGAGAACTGGACCAACCTGGCGGCCAAGGTAAGCGCCTATGTGAAGTCGAAAACGCTGGCGGAACGTGCGGCCTGGGATTTCATTGCCAGCCAGGGCGGAGCGCTGGAACTGACGGTCGTCAATCCGGTCGGGATCTTTGGACCGGTCCTGGGGCCGGATCATTCGACCTCGACGGACTTCATCAAGCGCTTGCTGGACGGCGAGATGCCGGGTCTGCCGCGCATGGTGTTCGGCGTGGTCGACGCGCGGGACGTGGCGGACCTGCATCTGCGCGCCATGACCAGTCCCGCCGCCAAGGGGGAGCGGTTCCTCGCCATCAGCGGCGATTTCATGACGACGCTGGGGATCGCACAAACGTTGAAATCGCGGCTGGGCAGCGTTGCGTCGCGCGTTACGACGAGAATGCTACCGGACTGGCTGGTCCGGACCGTCGGACTGTTCGACGGGCAAGCAGCCCAGATCGTGACGGAACTGGGCAAGGCCAGAAACGCAACCGGGGCCAAGGCCATGCGCATGCTCGGCTGGGCGCCGCGATCGCGCGAAGAAGCGCTCGTCGCCACCGGCGAAAGCCTGGTCCGGCTCGGATTGCTCAAAAAGTCGAGGTGACGCGCCCGGGAGAGTACCCCCCCAGGCGCAACGGTTCAGCCAAGCAGTGCGGCTTTGTTCCCTTCCAGGAACTGCTTGAGCGTCTTCGGCTTGCGGCCCGACAGCGTCTCGATAGCGTCGGTTACCATGCCGATACGGCCGGAGCGTGTGTTGGCGTCGAAGGATACGACAATTCGCGCAAAGTCCTCGGGAAGGCCGGCCGCCTTGACGCCCTCGGTCAAAGCCTCGTCAGGTAATTGGATAACCTCCAGCGGCTTGCCAGTGACTTCGCTCACCAGAGCGGCAATTTCGTTCGTCGTGTAG
>NZ_RZSV01000154.1:0-14189 GCF_004023205.1 Mesorhizobium sp. M1A.F.Ca.IN.020.03.2.1
GTTCCGTCACCGAGCGCGTGCCATCGGCCATGTTGCGCTCGAAATGCGGGATGCCGCCGACGATGTCGACGCCCATATCCAGCGCCCGGATTGTGTTTTCGCGGGCCGTCGGCGAGCGATAAAACCCGTCCTGCGGAAAGGCGACAAGCTGCAGGTCGAGATAGGGCGCGACCGTTTTCTTCACGTCCAGCAGAGCTTCCACGGCAAGCAGCCGGTCGTCGCAGACATCGACATGGGTGCGGATGGCAAGCAGGCCCATCGACACCGCCCAGTCGCAATAGGCGAGCGCGCGGTCGCGCACCGCCTCATGCGTCAGGAGCGGCTTCAACTCGCCCCAGAGCGCAATGCCTTCGAGCAGGGTGCCCGAAGCGTTGATGCGCGGAATGCCATAGGAGAGCGTGGCGTCCATATGGAAATGCGGATCGACGAAGGGCGGCGAGACGAGATTGCCGCGCGCATCGACCTCGCTCCGAGCTGCGCCTTGCAACTGAGGCTCGATCGCGGCGATGGTTTCGCCAGCGATGCCGATATCGGCGATCCTGCCGTCCGGCAGCGTGCCGCCGCGCACGATGAGGTCGAAATCCATGTCGTCATCCCTTTGGTAGAAATCAGCGTTATCGTGATCGGAAAGGCGGCCCGCCGCAGCCGTTTCTTCCCTGCCGGCGTTTCCTCCGGCGCCAACTCGCTCTATAAGCCGCCTCTCGCCCCCGTGGCGAATCCGAAATTTGATAAGCCAGACACAGGATCGGCCGTTTGTTTCGCTTCTTCCGCTCGACGGAGAACCAGCGCCTTGTCGCAAGGCTGGTACGAGAATCTTTCCGGGAGCATAAATTCGGCTATGGCGCGGCCATTGTGTCGATGCTGGTGGTGGCCGCCATGACGGGGGCAAGCGCATGGATCCTGAAGGAGATCACCAACGAATTCGTGGTCTACAAGAGAGCGGATCGCGTCAACCTGATCGCGGCCGCGGTCGCCGCTATCTTCGTCCTCAAGGGCCTGGCGACCTTCGTTCAGGCCTATTTCATGAGCCGGGTCGGCAATGCCATCATCGCCGATAGGCAGCGAAAGATCTATGACCGGATCCTGGCGCAAGGCATCGAATTCTACCATTCGACCTCGTCGTCCGACCTGATCACCCGCATGACCAACAACGCCCAAGCCGCGCGCAGCGTGCTCGACCTCGTCGTCACGTCCTATGTGCGCGATCTGGTGACGTTGATCGTGCTGGTCGCAGTGATGGTCTGGGAGCAGCCGGCGCTGTCGCTGATCTGCTTCGTCGTCGGACCGGTGGCGATCTACGGCGTCAACAGCATTCTCAAGCGCGTGCGCCAGATCGCCAAGATGGAATTCCGCTCGCTCGGCCAGATCGTGCATGTGATGCAGGAAACGGCAATCGGCGTGCGCGTCGTCAAATCCTTCAATCTCGAAGGCGCGATGCGCAAGCGCATGTACAAGGCCGTGTCGGACGTCCAGAACCGCGCCAACAACATCGCGACGCTCGAGGCAGCCACCAGCCCGGTGATGGAAACGCTTGCCGGTCTGGCGATTGCCGGCGCAGTCTTCATCAGCGGCTTCCTGGTGCTGCAGGGCGGCCAGATGCCGGGCAACATCATGGCCTTTATCGGGGCGCTGCTGCTCGCTTATGAGCCGGCAAAGCGGCTGGCGCGCGTGCGCATCTCGCTGGAGACCGGCATCGTCGGCGTGCGCATGATGTTCCAGCTTGCCGACCGGCCGCTGACGCTGGCCGAAAAGCCCGGCGCCAAGCCGCTGCAGCCGGGCCCGGGCGAAATCCGCTTCGACAATGTCAGCTTCGCCTATCCCGAGAGCCCGCCGGTTTTCGAACAGCTCAACCTGACCCTGGCGGCCGGCAAGATGACGGCGCTGGTCGGACTTTCCGGCGGCGGCAAGTCAACGATCCTCAACCTGATCATGCGCATGTACGACCCGCAAAGCGGCAAGGTCATGTTCGACGGCCAGGACATCTCCTTCGCCACGCTCGATTCACTCAGGCAGAAGATTGCCTATGTCAGCCAGGACACGTTCCTGTTCGCCGGCACCATCATGCACAACATACGTCTCGGGCGTCAGGACGCGACCGACGAGGAGGTGATCGCCGCGGCCAAGGCCGCCAACGCGCATTACTTCATCAGCGCCATGGCCAAGGGCTACGAGACGGAGGTGGGCGAGAACGGCTCGTTGCTGTCCGGCGGCCAGCGCCAGCGCATCTCGATCGCGCGCGCCATGCTGCGCAATGCCGAGATCCTGCTGCTCGACGAGGCGACCAGCGCGCTGGACGCCGAATCGGAAGCGCTGTTCCGCGACGCGCTGCAGCAACTCACGGTCGGACGCACGACCATCGTCATCGCGCATCGGCTGTCAACGGTGCATCAGGCCGACACGATCGTGGTGCTGGAAAACGGCAAGGTGCTGGAAAGCGGCCCGCACAAGTCCCTGCTCAAACAGGGCGGACTCTATCAGAAGCTTTATGAATATCAGCTGATGCCGTGACGCCGGCGCTTACCCGTCGCTGCGCAGCAGCGGGGTGGAGGTGCGGCGCCGACCGACCCGGACCTTCGGTCCGACCTCCCCACAGAGGGGCCCACAAGGGGGAGGTAGGGGGGCGCTGCCCGACTTATTCCGGCACTTTCCTGACAGCACCTTTGTCGGCGCTGGTGGCGAAGGCGGCGTAGGCGCGCAGCGCCGTCGTCACCTTGCGCTTGCGCTTTTCCTCAGGCTTCCAGGCATCCGCGCCCTTGGCCGCCATAGCCTTGCGGCGGGCGTCGAGCTCGGCTTCGCTGACGGCGAGATGGATCTTGCGGTTCGGGATGTCGATCTCGATCGTGTCGCCTTCCTGAACCAGGCCGATCAGCCCGCCCTCGGCGGCTTCCGGCGAGACGTGGCCGATCGACAGACCCGACGTGCCGCCGGAGAAGCGGCCGTCGGTGATCAGCGCGCAGGCCTTGCCGAGGCCCTTCGACTTAAGATAGCTGGTCGGGTAGAGCATCTCCTGCATGCCGGGGCCGCCGCGCGGCCCCTCATAGCGGATGACGACGATGTCGCCCGCCTTGATCTCGTTGCCGAGGATCGCCTTGACGGAAGCGTCCTGGCTTTCGAAGACGCGGGCCGGACCGGTGAATTTCAGGATCGACTCGTCGACGCCGGCCGTCTTCACGATGCAGCCGTCGAGCGCCAGATTGCCCTTCAACACGGCGAGGCCGCCATCCTTCGAGAACGGCGTCTTGGCCGAGCGAATGACGCCCGTCTCGCGGTTCGTGTCGAGATCCTCCCAGCGGCGATCCTGGCTGAAGGCGACCTGCGTCGGCACGCCGCCGGGCGCGGCGCGGAAGAACTCGCGCACATTCTCTGCGGAAGTGCGGGCGATGTCCCAATGGTCGAGCGCTTCGCCCAGCGTTGCGGTGTGGACTGTCGGCAGATCGCGGTTGATCAGCCCGGCCTGGTCGAGCTGGCCGAGGATCGCCATGATGCCGCCGGCGCGGTGAACATCCTCCATGTGCACGTCGGACTTGGCCGGCGCCACCTTGCAAAGCACCGGCACTTGGCGCGACAGCCGGTCGATATCCTCCATGGTGAAGTCGACCTCGCCCTCATGCGCGGCAGCCAGGATGTGCAGCACCGTGTTGGTCGAGCCGCCCATGGCGATGTCGAGGGCCATGGCATTCTCGAAGGCTCCCTTGGAGGCGATGCTGCGCGGCAGCGCACTGTCGTCCTCCTGCTCGTAATAGCGCTGCGCAAGATCGACGATCAGATGGCCTGCCTCGACGAACAGCCGCTTGCGATCGGCATGGGTGGCCAAAGTCGAGCCGTTGCCGGGCAGCGAGAGACCCAACGCTTCGGTCAGGCAGTTCATCGAGTTCGCCGTGAACATGCCCGAGCAGGAGCCGCAGGTCGGGCAGGCCGAGCGCTCGATCACCTTGACGTCCTCATCTGAAATTCGGTCGTCGGCCGCGGCCACCATGGCGTCGACGAGGTCGAGCGCCTGCGCCTTGCCGCCCAGCACCACCTTGCCGGCTTCCATCGGGCCGCCGGAGACGAAAACGGTCGGGATGTTGAGGCGTAGCGAGGCCATCAGCATGCCGGGCGTGATCTTGTCGCAGTTGGAGATGCAGACCATGGCGTCGGCGCAGTGCGCATTGACCATGTATTCGACGGAGTCGGCGATCAGCTCGCGCGACGGCAACGAATAGAGCATGCCGTCGTGACCCATGGCGATGCCGTCGTCGACGGCGATGGTGTTGAACTCCTTGGCGACGCCGCCGGCCTTCTCGATCTCGCGCGCGACGAGCTGGCCGAGATCCTTCAGGTGCACATGGCCCGGGACGAACTGGGTGAAGGAATTGACCACCGCAATGATCGGCTTGCCGAAATCACTGTCCTTCATGCCGGTGGCACGCCACAGGCCACGGGCGCCGGCCATGTTGCGGCCATGGGTGGTGGTGCGGGAACGGTAGGCGGGCATCGGTATTCCTTGCTGGCTGGCCGCGCTAAAACGTGGCGCGGCGGCGCTGTATTTCAGTCGGCAGCGGTTATAGCGGCCAAGGTCCGGGCTTGCCACAATTTTGCGCTGCGCCACGATTCTTCAGGAAATTTGAAAAACGCTGTCGGATCGCGCCGCGCCGAGCCGTCCTTGAGGCAGACGGTACGAAAGCCGCGCCAAATCGCCGGCGCGCCGTTGATGATGAGCCAACCTGAACAAGTCGGAGGAGCAAGACATGCAGAAGATCACCACCTTCCTTTGGTTCGACGGCCAGGCCGAGGAGGCCATGAACCACTACGTCGCCATCTTCAAGAATTCGAAGGTGCTGAGCGTCACGCGCTGGCCCAAGGGCCATCCCCAGGAAGGCCAGGTTCTGGTCGCCTCGTTCGAGCTCGACGGGGTGCAGTTCCAAGCCCTCAACGGGGGGCCGCAATACAAGTTCACCGAGGCGATGTCGCTGTCGATCGACTGCAAAACGCAGGAAGAAGTCGATTATTTCTGGGCCAGACTCACCGAAGGCGGCGGCGAACCGGGACGCTGCAGCTGGCTGAAGGACAAGTTCGGCGTTTCCTGGCAGGTAGTGCCGGAGCAGTTGCCGCGTCTGCTTCAGGACCCCGACAGAGCGAAGGCCGGGCGCGTGATGTCGGCGATGATGCAGATGGGCAAGATCGACATCGCCACGATCGAGGAAGCGGCGAAGGGGTGATTACGCGTGAGTAGTGAACGGTGAATGGTGAGGATGCCCGACTATCACTATTCACTATTCACCACAATCACGCCGCCTTGTCGCGGACTTGATAATCCTTGACCGCGGCGAAGCGGATCGCTTTCCAGCGCTCGGCCTCGTAGTTGAGCGAGAAGGCGTGCTGGGCGAGGAAGACCGGATCGTTGTCGAGGTCGCGGGCGATGTCGCCGCGATGCGCCTCGATAAAGCGCTGGACATCCGCCCTGTCGTCGGCCGAGATCCAGCGGCAGACGGAGAAGCGCGACATCTCGAAATCCACCGGCAGCGTGTATTCGATGTTAAGCCGCTCCTTCAGCACATCGAGCTGCAGCGCGCCGACAACGCCGACGATGGCCGGCGAGCCGTCCTCAGGCGAGAACAGCTGCACGACGCCCTCCTCGGCCATCTGATGCAGCGCTTCCTTCAGCTTCTTGGCTTTCATCGCATCGCCGAGGCGGACACGGCGCAGGATTTCCGGCGCGAAGTTCGGCACGCCGCGGAACAGGATCTCCTCGCCCTCGGTCAGCGTGTCGCCGATGCGCAGCGTGCCGTGATTGGGTATGCCGACGACGTCGCCGGCGAAGGCCTCGTCGGCGGTGACGCGGGTGCGGGCGAAGAAGAATTGCGGCGCCGAGAGGCTCATCGGTTTGCCGGTGCGCACCAGCTTGGCCTTCATGCCACGCTCCAGCTTGCCGGAGCAGACGCGGACGAACGCGATGCGGTCGCGATGGTTGGGGTCCATGTTGGCCTGGATCTTGAAGACGAAGGAGGTCATCTTCCCCTCCGTCGCCTCGACCGTGCGTTCATCGGCTGCCTGGGCCCGCGGCGGCGGCCCGTAGGCGCCGAGCGCCTCGATCAGGTCGCGCACTCCATAATTGCGCAGCGCCGAGCCGAAATAGACCGGCGTCAGATGGCCTTCGCGGAAGGCGTCGATGTCGAGGGGTCTGCACGCTTCCCGCGCGAGCTCCAGTTCCTCGATGAAGTCGTTGCGCTCGTTTTCCGGCAAAAGCCCGGCGACGCGGTTGGAATCCGGGCCGTTTACGGGCGTGCGCTCCTTCTCGTCATCGCTCCGGCGCACCGCGTTCTGCGCCAGGTGATAGGTGCCCGAAAAGGTCTTGCCGCGGCCGATCGGCCAGGTAACCGGTGCTGTGTCCAGCGCCAGCTTCTGCTCGATCTCGTCGAGGATTTCGAACGGATCGCGGCTCTCGCGGTCCATCTTGTTGACAAAGGTGATGATCGGGATGTCGCGCAGCCGGCAGACCTCGAACAGTTTCAGCGTGCGCGGCTCGATGCCCTTGGCGGCGTCGATGACCATGACGGCCGAATCCACCGCAGAGAGCGTGCGGTAGGTGTCGTCGGCGAAATCCTCATGGCCGGGCGTGTCGAGCAGGTTGAAGACGTTGTCGTCATATTCGAAGGTCATCACCGAGGTGACGACCGAGATGCCGCGCTCGCGCTCGATCTTCATCCAGTCGGACCGGGTCTGGATGCGATCTTTCTTGGCCTTGACCTCGCCGGCAAGCTGGATGGCGCCGCCGAACAGAAGCAGCTTTTCGGTGAGCGTGGTCTTGCCGGCATCGGGGTGGGCGATGATCGCGAAAGTGCGGCGGCGCGATACCGCCTGTTCGATGTCTTCTGCCAATTTTTGGAATCCTGTCTGTGGCGCGGGCTTCTAGCAGCGCATTTTGGACGTGTCGACAGTTTCGGGCAGACCGGCACGGCCGAACAGCGTAGTCGATGTGGCCTGACAGGAACCTTAGGCCGTTCAGGTTCGCTCGCGATGACGGTCCTGGCGGCCCAACCGGGTAGCTAAACGTATCTCCGCCCCCTCGATGCCGATGTCGCGCAGCAGATAGTCCGGCAATTCGTCCAGCGTGGCCCGACCCCTGCGATTTCGCAGGATGCGCGCAAGCACGCCTCCGCCGGAACGGCAGATTTCGAAGATTGCAACGAGGAACCGTCCGAGCGCGGAGTGGTTGGCCGCAAGCTCCTGTCCAAGGATGGTCATGGTTTATCCTCCTCTGTTTGAATGATGAAATCGGGAGGGCCAGACTGGCCCTCCCGAAGGTTTGGCCGACAGAAGATCAGGATCGATCGTGCTCGCAACTCGCCTGCAAGGCACTTCACGATCGATCCCTCCATCAGGCGGCGGCGTATGCCGTCGTCGGATCGAACAGGCGCTTCACCTGCGTGATCTTGGTGGCCGGGAAGCCGCTCATCTTGGCGTGGCGCTGAATGATCGCCTCGTCCTTGGCGAGGTAGACGCAGAAGGTCTTGTCATCCGCGACGAAGGATTCGACCCACTGAATGTCCGGGCCGAGCTCGGCGAGAACGGCGTTCGAGGCCTTGGAGGCGTCGCGAAGCTGCTCGCGCTCGAAGGTGCCGACCTTGGGAATTTCACGTTCGATGATGTATTTCTGCATTTCGCAATCTCCTTGATCTTGGGTTCAAATGCCTCCGGACGCTCGACCAGATTCGATGCCGGTGACATTCCCGGGGCCGCTGAGCTAAACTGCAGCATGGCTCGCCGGGCAGACGGAGAATTGCGCAAGAGGCGGCCGACAGTCCTTACGCCGTCCTTATCTTCTTCCGATCCTTTGCCTACTGCCGTTACAGGATTGCTGCCGATGGGAACTTATTGCTTCGCCGACTTCGATCTTAACGAGGACGCTCGCGCCCTCCGTCTCGCCGGAAGCGAGATCGAGGTGCAGCCCCTGGTCTTCGATTTCCTCGCCATTCTGCTGCGGCACCGGGACCGGGCCATGAGCAAAGACGAATTGCTTGAAACGCTATGGCCGGGCGTGACGGTGACGGAAGCTTCGTTGCAGCGCGTGGCAAGCCTTGCCCGCGGCGTTCTTCGCCAGGGCGGCATGGAAACGGCGCTGCGCAACCTGCCCCGCTTCGGCTACCGGATTTGCCTCGACCTGCCGCCCATTTCGGCGAACGGGCCGGCCGGCGCGGGCGGCAAGCTTTCGAGCCCCGGTTCACCGGTTCTGTCGGCACGCGAAGCTGTTGCTGTCAGAAAATGGCACGAGGCCGCAGCCTGCTTCACCGAAGCGGATGCCGCTGGCGAGCTGCTGACGGCCGATCTTGAGGAATGGGCACTTGCGCTGGAGTGCATGGGCCGCCCGGCTGAAGCCATCCCGCTTCTGGCGCGCGCGGTGACTGCCTACGGCGTGGCCGGCGAGCGCTTGCGAGCGGCGTCCCCGGCAATCGGCCTGGCCAGGGTTCATCTGGAGAGAGGGGAACTTGCCGTCGCCAAGGGCTGGCACAAGCGGGCGGCGCAGCTGATCGATGGCGCAACCGACAGCAGGGAGCACGGCCTGTGGTGCTGGATGGGAGCGCGCATCATGGGCGCGGAAGCCGAGCCGGAGCAGGCGCTTGCGCTTGCCGAAAAGGCTTTCGCGGTTGGCAGGGATCTCGAAGATCCGGTCGTGGAGTCGCTCGGGCTGATCTATCGCGGTTTTTTCAAGCTCTGCCTCGGTGAGACCAAATCCGGCCAGGAGGACCAGGATTTCGCCGCCGCGCTCGGCCTCTCCAGCGGCGTGGACCCGGTCGTCGGCGGCATTCTCTACTGCAACATACTTTGGGCCTGCCGGAATTTTGGCGACTGGGCGAGGGCCAACCAATGGACCCTCGGCTATGAGGACTGGTGCAGGGGACATGGGCTTGAGGATCTGTCGGGCTCCTGCCGGCTGCATCGCGCCGAAGTGCTCGGCGTTCACGGCACGCTGAGGGAGGCTGAGGCGCTGGTACGCGCCGCGCTCGACCAGCTCGCCGTCGACGCCCCCTGGGCGACGGGCGATGCGCTGCGTGTCTTAGGTGACATTCATCTGGCCGCCGGAGATCTCACCGAGGCGGAAACAGCCTATCGTGCGTCCCATGCCGCCGGCTGGGATCCGCAGCCCGGACTGGCGCTGCTGCAGCTGGAGCAAGGCCAGGCCGAGGCCGCCTTCAGCGCTCTCGAGCGCTCCCTGGTCGGAAACGGCTGGCCGACGCTGCAGCGGCGAGGCATGGTCCTTGCCACTCTCGCCAAGGTGGCGGCGCGCACCAATCGTCTCGAGCGCGCAAAAGAAGTTATCACCGAGCTGGAGAGCCAGCCGCAGCGCTGGCCGATGGCCTCCATCCGGGCGCTGTCCGCCGAGGCCAAGGCTGAACTTTTCATACGGGAAGACCGCCCCACCGAGGCTGTTCGGGAGCTGCAGACCGCATGCTCGCGCTGGAGCGAGGTCGGCTCGCCGGTCAATGTCGCCGATGCCAGGCTTGCGCTCGCGGCGCTGCTCATTCAGCTCGGCGATCGTTCCGGCGCGGAGCTGGAGCTCGGCACAGCGTTGGCGTTAGCGAAGAAGGTCGACTCTTCACGGCTCACGCGGCGCTGCGAAGAGCTGAAGGGCCTGGTTGTCGGGACGCAGAAGATAGCGATGGGCGGCGCGTAGCCGCTTCTCGCTTGAGGTCTGGCCGGCGCGATGGCATGACGGGGAAATCTCCTCTGAAGGTCATGGCATGAGCAGCGCAAAACAAGTCATCGTCATCGGCGCCGGCATCATCGGCGCATCGATCGCCTGGCATCTGGCGAAGGCTGGAGCGAGGGTGACGGTCGTCTCGACAAGCGGCGCCGGCGGCGTCGCGACGCCCAATTCCTTCGCCTGGATCAACGCAAGCTGGGGCAATCCGGAGACCTATTTCCGGCTGCGCATCCGGGCGATGAACGAGTGGAAACGCTTGGCGAATGATCTGCCGGGCCTGCCGCTTGCCTGGTGCGGCGGCCTGTGCTGGGACCTGCCGGCGGACAAGCTCAAAGCCTATGCGGCCGAGCATTCGTCCTGGGGCTACGGCATCGAGCAGGTCGGCCGCGAACAGGCGGCGCGGATCGAACCCAACCTGACCGAGCTTCCCGATTTCGCGCTTCATGTCGCCGAGGAAGGCGTGGCCGAGCCGGTGGCGACCGCAACGGCGCTGCTGGCGGACGCCGAACGGCGCGGCGCGCGGCTTATTACTGGGACTGTCGATAGACTGACTCTATCCGGCGGCAGCCTGAGCGGCGTCGTCGTTGCGGGTGAAACCATCGCCGCCGACGAGGTGGTGATCGCCGCCGGCGCCGGCGCTCCGGCGATCGCCGCGACGGCAGGCGTCCAGTTGCCGATCAAGACGCCGCCCGGTCTGATCGTGCATTCGCGACCCTACAGGAAGCTCCTCAACGGCCTGGTGCTGGCCGAGAGGCTGCATATGCGGCAGACGGCCGAGGGCCGGATCATCGCCGGCTCGGATTTTGGCGGCGGCGATCCGGGCGAGAACCCGGAGGCAACCGCGCTTGAGCTTTTCGAAGCGGTGAAAGCGATGCTGCGCGGCGCCGACGGGCTGGAGTACGATTTCCACACAGTCGGCTATCGTCCTACTCCGATCGATGGTTTCCCAATTGTTAGCCGCGCCGACGGCGTAGGCGGCGTCTATGTCGCCGTCACCCATTCCGGCATCACGCTGGCACCCGCCATCGGCCTGTTTGCGGCCCGCGAAATCGTCGATGGCGAGCGCGATCCATTGCTCGCGCCTTATGCGCTGTCGCGCTTCGCTCAGTAGCCCGGCGGCCGGCGAAACCCGTCGGTCAGCGGCGCGATCGCCGCAGCGACGCCGAGCAGTCTCGCCTCCGACCAGCGCTTGCCGACCAGTTGCAGGCCGATGGGCAACCCGTTGCTGTCCTGCCCGCCTGGTATCGCCAGCGCCGGATGGCCGGAATAATTGAAGACCGCGCCATAGGCCGGCAGCATCCAATAGCTCTCGTCCTTGCCGTCGACCTTCAGCGCGCTGCCTGGCTTGCAGTGCGGAAAGGCCGTTGTCATGGCGACCGGGCAAAGCAAGGCATCACAGCTTTCGAAGAACCGCTCCCAAGCAAGAATCGACCGGTCGCGGCGAGCGAGCGCCGCGAACCAGCGCGACACCGGCGCAGGCTGTTCCGGCGGTTCCGGTTGCGCTGCCTCCAACATCATGCCGATCAACTTGCCGCCCTCGGTGAGATCATCATGCAGGTCGAGCTTCGGCAGTTTGGCTTCCTCGACGTGCGCGCCGGCGGAAGCCAGCCTAGCAGCCAATCTCTCGACCGCGGCGCCGATCTCGGCGGCCACCGGAAAGCTGCGGAAGGTGCCGGCGAAGGCGATGCGCAGCGATGTCAGCTCGAGCGTCGGTATCGCATCAACCGGCACCGGCGCCAGATCGGTATCGCCGCCGTCCGGACCGGCAATGATCCGGTAAATCAGCGCCAGGTCCTCCAGATTGCGAGCAATCGGCCCGACACAGGACATCAAGCGGACGCTGCGCGGAATGCCGCCCGGGTCGGGAAAAGCGCCGGCCAGCGAGACGCGATGCTCGGTCGGCTTCAGGCCGTAGACGCCGCAAAAGGCGGCGGGCAAGCGGATGGAACTCTGCATGTCGGTGCCGACCTCGAAGGGCGTCATGCCCGCAGCAACCGCAGCGGCAGCGCCGCCGCTGGAGCCGCCCGCTGTGCGCGACGGATCCCAAGGGTTGCCGGTGCGGCCGAACAGCGGATTGTCAGACTGCCAGTCGCCCAGCATGGTGGCGACATTGGTTTTGCCGACCAGCACGCCGCCGGCTCTCTTTAGCCTGGCAGCCACAGGGCTGTCCTGCTTGGGAACGTTGTCGGCAAATGGCGGGAAGCCGACCGTCGTCTTCATGCCAGCGGTCTCGTGCGCATCCTTCAGCGTGAACGGCACGCCGTGCAGCGGGCCGAGCGCGGCGCTGCGGGCCAGTGCCGCATCGGCTTCTCGGGCACGCTGAAGCGCGCCTTCCCGATCGAGGAGGACGACGGCGTTCAGAGCTTCGTTATGCCGGTCGATCTGCGCCAGATGCGCGTCCAGCGCCTCCACGGCCGAGATTCTCCGCCGGGCAATTGCTGCCGCGAGTTCGGTAGTCGAGGAAAATCCGATGTCCATTGTGCTGCACTCCGGCTGCTTGCCGCGCTGCGCCTTGAACATGGCGGATGAGACCGCGGCTTCAAGCCGAATTCAGCATTGTTAGGACAGCGGTGCTTGATCGAAATTGCGCCCACCTGTGGTCAGGGCGGCGCTGTCCCGCGACCTTCGCTACGTTTGGAGCTAGACGGCCAACGCGAACTTAGCAACGGTCGGCGCGAACGGCCGGATGTTTGTGCCGTCCCTTGTCATGGTGACAAAGCTCGACGGCGGGATCGCCTGCCATTCTCCGCCGTCGCGGTCGAACGGTTCGGAGACGATGCAGCGGCCGGCGCGGCTCGCGAATGCGCCGGTATAGAGCGTTGGCGCCTGGCCGTCGGTGGCGTAGCGCACGGCGTAGAGCGCCTCGCCATCGGAAAATGCCGCTGTCAGCTTCAGGGAGGGTTCGAGACCGGCGTGGCGCGAAGCCTCGAGAACGCGGCTGGTGGCGCGGGCTACCGCGCCTTGCGGGTCGGCGGACAGGCCTTCGTCGAGCATCAGCAGGAAGAACAGTTCGGAATCAGTCGTCCCTTCGCGCTGGTCGAAGACAGCATCCGACAGCGAATTCTCAAGCGCGCGGCGGATCTTCTCGAAGCCCCCGATCTGGCCGTTATGCATGAACGACCAGCGGCTGGAGACGAAGGGATGGCAGTTCATGCGGCTGGTCGCGCCGCCGGTGGAGGCGCGCACATGAGCGAGGAACAGGCCTGATTTGATCTGCCGGCAGAGGCTTTTCAGATTGGGGTCCGACCAGGCCGGCAGGATGTCGCGGTAAAGGCCGGGCTCGGGACGGTCGCCATACCAGGCGAGGCCAAAACCGTCGCCATTGGTCGGCGACTTGGCCTCCTGGGCGCAGTGGCTCTGGGCAATCAGCGAGTGGCAGGGCGCGGTGACGATGTCTTCGAGGAAGACCGCTTCACCGAGATAAGCCGCCCACCGGCACATCGCATTCCACCATTTATCAGGCGCGATCCATCAGAGCCTGAGGCTCCTTCACCGCGTGTGAGCCTCTGTTGTTCGTGCGCTCATAGAGCTCACGGACGATTCGGCTGGCGGTAGTCTCGAACAGAAATGGCAAGAAAGCGTGAACGAGGGCGGCGCCCGCGGCCATCGACAGGCGGGAGCAGAACCAGGCGGCGAAGGCCATGTGGCCGAAATAGGTTTCGCCAACCTTGGCCGGATGAGACGTAAAGAGCGCCGAAAACCGCGTCGTCATGGTGATCCCTCCTGCCGGGATGAGCCCCGATATTGAGTATCCTGCCACGAGTTGAAGGTTCATCGATCCCAAATTGTCCTTGTGTCTAGCCCTATTTTGGGACATTTATCCCAAGAATGGCATATGATATCGACGAAACTGATCGGAGATTGCTGGCCGAACTGCAGCGCGACGGCACGCTTTCCGTCGACCAGTTGTCGGAGCGCGTGGCCTTGTCCCGCAACGCCTGCTGGCGGCGCGTGAAGCGGCTGGAGGAGGAGGGCGTCATTACCGGGCGCGTGGCGCTGGTCGATGCCGACAAGCTTGGACTCGGGCTTTCGGTGTTCATCCTGATCCGCACGTCGAACCACGACCCGGACTGGCTGCAAAAGTTCCGGGCGGCGGTGACGGGCTTTGCCGAGATCACCGGCGTCTACCGCATGTCGGGCGACCTCGACTATGTGCTGAGAGCCCGCGTCGCCGACGTGAAAGCCTATGACAGGCTCTATCAGCGGCTGATCGCCAAGGTGCCGCTGTCGGACGTCTCCGCTTCCTTCGTCATGGAGGAGATCAAGGAGACGACCGTCGTTCCGGTGGAGTTGCGCTGACGCGGAACCGCATTGAAAGAAAGGCGTTGATAGCGTCGCGGCCGGGTTGACCGAATCGGCAGCCGCGCCGATAGGAATGGGCTCATGCGCACGGCTGTCTATCCTTCCTCCGTCATCGGCCCCACCGTCGGTTTCGTCAGGCTTCCGCATGGCGATGGCTTGCCGCTGCCGACCTATGAAAGCGCGGGCGCGGCCGGGATGGACC
>NZ_RZSV01000155.1:0-14144 GCF_004023205.1 Mesorhizobium sp. M1A.F.Ca.IN.020.03.2.1
GTAGAAGCCGCCGCCCTTCTGGATCCACCGCAGGCCGTTCAGCGTGTTGGCGTCCTTGTTGGCATAGTACTGCTCGAGGCAGGTGTGCATGCGGGCCTTGGCCGGTCGTCGCTTCACCGCCCGAGACGAAGATGGTGGCCAGGTCGACGGCGCGCTTGGCGTCGAGCGGTGTATCGACATTGCCGGTGAGAATCACGTTGTCGTTCAGCAGCTCGACCTTGATCTGCGACGTCGGGAGGAAGCGCTTGAGATAGTCATCCAGCCCGGCCACATCGCGTTCGACCGCCAGGTCAAGACTGGCGATCTGCTCGCCGTTGGGGCCGAAGACGAAGATGTTGGTTTCGCCGACCGCCTTGCCGAACAGATAGATGCGGCGCGCCGTGCGCGTCACTGCGTCGGCGACCGCGGGATTGGCGACGAGTATGTCGTAGGCGTCGCTCGGCAGGTCGATGACCACCGACTTATTGAGGCCGAGCTTGACGCGCTGCGAGGCAACCGAGGCCGTCACACCCGCTGCCCTGTTCGCGGCCTTTGCCTCGACGGGCCCAGGTGCATTGGTGCCGATCAGGAACAGGCCGATTGCGGCCGCCGCGATGACGGGCAGTTTGCCGATTAGCCTCATTTCCTTGCTCCCACTTCGGAAACCTGGCCCGACTTGATCAATCGCACCGTGCCGCGCCGGCCATTGCCGTTCACCAGATAGTCGGCCTCGCCCAGGTTCTTCTCATTCGTGTCGGTGATCGAACGCAGCGCCAGGGTCAGGCGGTCCGCCATCTGCTGCGCCACCGTGATGATCTCCGCCTGCTGCGGCGTGAGCTCCAGCGTCGCGGTCTGGCCGACCCTGGTCTTCTTGCCTTCCTCGTCCTCCTGGATGGTCTGGTCGATGGCCAGGACACGAATGTTCTTCAGGATGGTCTCGGTATTGAAGCCGCTGCCGCCATTGCTGGCGTCGGCCCGCCGGGTCATGATGACGTCGACGAAGTCATTGGGCAGGATGAAGCCGCCGGCGGACGTATCGGCCGATATGGCGGTCGCGACCGCGCGCATGCCGGACGGCAGGATCGAGGACATGAAGCTCTGCCCCTCGCCGACCAGCTTGGAGCGCCGCAACGGCTCACCGGCATACATGGCTACACGCGCCACCGAGCCCTTCAGCTTTTCGACTGCGTCCGGTTCGGCCGCACGGGTGATGAAATTGGCGTTGATGCCGCTCGCCGGCCACTGCTCCCACCTGATGTTGTCACCGAGCTGGCTGCCCATTGCGACATCGCCGGAAAGCGCCAGCACGTCCTGCAGCGCGATCGCCGGCTGCTTGGGAGCGTTGACGACGACTTGAGCCGGCGGCGCCACTACCATGTTCTTCGCGACATAACCCGCGCCACCCGCCGCGGCCACGGCCACGCTCAGAATAATCAGTCGGGATGCTGGCATTCGTCCGGACCCTTCGCCTCAAGGCAAACCACCTCGCCAAGCCGGACTTTGCAGCCGCAATCGTCAAAACAAGGTTAATGCAATGCTTACGATCGTGATTAATTTAACGTTTACTCAAATTGGACTGAACCGCCTTGCCGTTAACAAAAAAGGCGGCCAAGTGCCGCGAGAACCCTTGTCACAGAAACTGATTTTCCGAAGGCAACAAGCTGTTTGGTAGGCGTAAAGCCAGACTCCGAAGCGCACCGAGCGCATCTGAAGATGGCGATGTGCTTTAGGTCGTGAGCCTATCCAGCGCCCAGACCATCAACGAAGAATCCGGAAAGGTGAGGAGCCCGCCAAGACCAAGCGCGATGCCATAAGGAATGCCTGCGGTCTCGTCGGCGAAATGGCGGAGAAAACGGTTGTGGCCGGTGTAAACCGCAAATGGCGATTTCCGGTAGGCCAGAATGGCAACCGTCAGCAGGCCGCCGATCAATGTCGAGGTCACCAAGTAGCCGATGAGATTGATGTTGAGCCCCATCCATACGGCGGTCGCGGCCAGCAGCTTGGCATCGCCGCCGCCCATGCCGCCGAGCGCGAACAGTCCGAACGTCGCGGCCAGCACCAGGGCACCTGCCGCGAAATGCCCGCCATAAATGGCCCAGTCCATCCCGGTCAAAGGAGCGACCAGAGCGAACGTCGCCACGAGCAGCACCGGCACGCGGTTGGCGATCGTCATCGAAAGCATGTCGGAGATCGCCGCAAACAGCATGCAGAATGGAAAGACGACGAAGATTACAGCTTCAAGCATGAGACAACACAATGCCGTGAGAAAAGTAACACGCCCAGTCTAGCCACACGCCATTAACGGTCGGTGAGTGCCGACGATCAAATTCGCGCGCAAACCAGATGCTGCAACGAACAAGGGCCGCCTCGAGGCGGCCCTTCTCGTCGAGAGCGACTTCGTCGTCCTCGGGTTGTTGTTAGTTGGAGTTTTGGACCGCGCTGGCAATTGCCTTGAACTTGGTGTTCAGGGCAGTGCCGAGCTGGCCAGCGCCGACCATGATGGCGAGCGCGATGAGGGCGGCGATCAGACCGTATTCGATGGCGGTCGCGCCGGATTCGTCCTTCACGAAACGTGCGATGAGGTTAGACATTCGAGAGCTCCTACTCCACGTGTTACAGCACTTCCGTCAACTTCTCTTGCCGGTTGATCGGATGTGCCAAATCTAGGGGGAAGCCCTTTCGATCGGCTTAATAAATACCCTTACCGATTCCTTTCCGGAGGCGATCCCGTTGCTTGGTTAACCGTGGCCTAAACCTCCAGAGGCGGAGCGGCGGGCATGAAAAGCGCGGAGATCCGGCCCATCCGCGATTTCGCTAAAACAGCGTATGCTCTCCGGCTTATGACCGCCGAGCCGGCCAATCCTTATCGCGGCCATGCGGCGCTTAACCGTCGGTTCACCAATTTCGTTCATGTTCCGTTGAACAGTCTGCCGCTCCGGAGCGCTTCAATGACCTCGTCGAGATCGCCATTTTCAGTCGTCGCGCTGCTGGCTGTCGCCGCATCCGTCATGCCGGCCAGCGCCGGCGCCGGCATCGAGGTCACCATGAATCAAGCAAAGATCGTCAAGTTGTCGCGCGCGGCCGATACGATCGTCGTCGGCAATCCGGCAATCGCCGATGCCGCCGTACAGGATGCCTCGACGGTCGTTCTCACCGGCAAGGGTTTCGGCGTGACCAATCTGGTCGTGCTCGATTCCGATGGCAGCCCGATCATAGATGAGCAGGTGACGGTCGTCCGACAAGCCGCGTCCTCGGTGCGCATCTATCGACGCGCCGAAGTCCAGACCATGTCCTGCACGCCCTATTGCGAAAGCTCGTACAAGAGCGAGGCTGAGAAAACGTCCGAAACGGAAATGAACGCAGCCCGCTGAGCTTAAGGACGCAAGCGCCCGCAGGTTAACAGCGGGTTAAGGGCAGCCCACCGAGTTTAACGCTGATCCAAACCGGACCTCAATGGGTGGCCGATAGGTTGCAGCCGACATTGCAAGGGATCGGCAGGAACGGAACATGAGCAGGGCGCCCAAGGGTGGCATGAACGGCAAGGCCGAGGCAAAGCCACGCCCCGGTTTCTTCAGCGACAGGCGCGGCAGCACGGCATTGGAATTCGCAATGCTGGCCATGCCGTTCGCCTTGCTCGTTTTCGCCATCCTGGAGAGCTGCATCTCGTTCGCCGGCCAGGAAGTGATGGCCAACGCCACCGACGATATCGCGCGCCAGCTGCGAACCGGCCAGCTCAAGAAGGCCAACGTCACCGACGCCTCGATCAAGACGCTGATCTGCGACAGGCTGGAGATCATGGTCGCCACGAACTGCCCCGGTTCCGGGTCAAATGCTTCCCTGTTGGTGGACCTGCGCGAATATCCGACCTTCGCCGACGCCGCGGCGGCGGGCTTCAAGATCCAGAACGGCGAAATCGTGCTGACAGGCACGAGCTCGACGACTTTCACGGTGTCGCCGGGGCTGGCGGAATCGAAGAACATGCTGCGGGTTTTCTACAAATGGCCGGTGATCACCGATTTCCTGGCTAAACAGATGGCCAATCTGAATGGCGGCAAGACGCTGCACTTCGCATCGGTGACCTGGCAGAACGAACCATTCGACGACTAAGGCAGGTCGCGTGAGGCGACCTGCTTTGGCTTTTTGATTTTCGGCATGTCTCCCGAAACCGGGTCCACTTCGGGAGACATGCTTCAATGTTGCGGCCGGCCGAGACTTACGGCGGTGTGGGGGTAGGATATGTACCGTGCGGGGGCACAGCGGCGAATTTCGGCTTTCGTGACGAAGGCGGCACGGTTTTGCCTCGATCGCCGCGGCGTCGCGGCAATCGAGTTCGCGTTCATCGTGCCGGTGCTGCTCATCATGTACTTCATCACGATGGAAGCCTCGCAGGCCATCGAAACCAGCAAGAAGGTCAGCCGCATCGGCAGCATGGTGGCGGATCTCGTCACGCAGCAGACCAGCGTCACGAAAGCCGATCTCGACGCGATCATGAAGATCGGCACCTCGACGCTGCAGCCCTACAACCGCTCCACGCCGACGATCATCATCACCGGGATCCAGATCTCCGACGAGGCTTCGCCCAAGGCGACGGTGGCCTGGTCGCGCAAGCTCGTGGGCACCACCTATAGCGCCGACGCGGCGAAGACCAGTCCCACCACCGTTCCGCCAACGCTGAATATCCGCAACACCTTCCTTGTCCGGGTGGAAAGCGACCTCGGCTATAAGCCGATCATCACCTGGTCAGCCGACAGTTCGTCGACGCTTGGATTGACCTCGGCCTTCAACAACATATCGATGGGCGAAACGTACTATCTGAGGCCGCGCCGCGGTCCTACGGTTCCTTGCACCGACTGCTGACGGACTAATCCCCGCGAGTTTCCCGCCGCACGATGGCCAGGGCCGTTGCGTAGTCCTTTGATACGGCCAGTTCGAAGCCGCCGGAGTGCGTCGGCTCCAGAAGATCGTAGACATCCGGGGTCAGCGACTTGAGATTGGTCAGAAACACGGCCAGCCGTCGCTTGGCTTCGGCGTCGAGATCGCTGCGCACCGCATGAGGCCCATATCGCAGCGGAGCCGAGCTCCACAGCACCCGAAGCGACGTCTTCGGGACGCCGGCGGCCGCAAGCCGCAGGATGGTGCCGCCCGTGTCGGTAGGCTGGCCGTCGGCGCCGACAGGCTCCCAGCCGAACAGGCCGTCGGCTTCGCCGTCGCCGAGCATCGCCTCGGCCGCGGTGGCCGACGGGGCGCGCGCCAGGAAAGGTGAATCCTGCGCGATCGGCACGCCTTCGCCGGCCAGTCCGGTCAGCGGCAGGAGAGAACCGGCGACATTGTCGGCGGGCGCGATGGCGATCCGATGCGAGGCGATCGCTGTGAGGCCCGGCACTTTGCCGTCGCGCGTCACCAGCACGGAACGGACGCCGGCGGCTCCATCGGCATCGACCGGCGCCACCAGCGGCTCGACACAGCCGCAGCGCTCCGAAGCCGTAGCATAGGCGAGCGCCGAATAGACCGCGTACTGTATGCGGCCGCTCGCCTGAGCCTCGATCAACGCCGCATAGTCGCGAGCAACGACGAACTCGACCTTCATGCCGAGAGCGTTCGTATAGGCATCCGTCAAGCGGGCCAGACCAGGTACCGTGTTGCCTCCTCCGGGCTCGGCGACGATTCCTATGCGAAACGTGCCGATGTCGGCGCGCCAGTCGGCATGCGCCGGCGGGGCAGCGAAGAGCACCGCGAGAGCCGCCGCGCAGGTCCTCAATGCCTGGCTTGCCGCCGATCTTGCGCCCATGCCCATCCTTGCCGCATTCCCTCGATCCGCACCACTTTGCACCAAGCCGTTGCGGTCTGGTATCCGATTTGCCAACGCCGCTGCGGAACTCTATGTCTGGCTGGTTAGACTGGCACGATGGCACCCCTATGGCGCGGGCTTTCCTATTCGTTCTCGATTCTTTCGGCATCGGCGGAGCGGCCGATGCCGAACGCTACGGCGATGCCGGCGCCGACACATTCGGACACATCGCACAAGCTTGCGCCGAGGGCCGCGCGGATCGTGAAGGCCTGCGCAGCGGACCGCTCGCCGTCCCCAACATGATCTCGCTCGGGCTTGCCCGCGCGGCCAAGACGGCAACCGGGCTGACGGTCGACCTCGACGCGCCGCTGCTTGCCGCGTCGTTCCATGGCGCTGCCCAGGAGGTCTCGAGCGGCAAGGACACGCCGTCGGGCCATTGGGAGATTGCCGGCCTGCCCGTGCGTTTCGACTGGGGTTATTTTCCCGACACCGTGCCCGCCTTCCCGGCCGAGCTGACCGGCGCGATCATCCGCGAAGGCAAGGTGCCGGGCATCCTCGGCGATTGCCATGCGCCAGGAACCGAGATCATCGAGCGCTTCGGCGAGGAACACATCCGGACCGGCAAGCCCATCTGTTACACATCGGTCGACTCCGTATTGCAAATCGCCGCGCACGAGACGCATTTCGGCCTGGAGCGGCTCTACGAGCTTTGCCTGACGGTGCGCCGGCTGGTCGATCTGCTCAACATCGGGCGGGTGATCGCGCGGCCCTTCGTCGGCGAGACAAGCGCCACCTTCCAGCGCACCCACAACCGCCGCGACTATGCCGTGCCGCCGCCGGAGCCGACCTTGCTCGACCGGCTGACCGAGCGCGGCAGCAAGGTCATCGCCGTCGGCAAGATCGGCGACATCTTCGCCCATCGCGGCATCGCGGAGGTGCGCAAGGCGGGCGGCAACATGGCGATGTTCGACAAGGCGCTCTCCGCCATGGACGATGCCGGCGAAGGCGATCTGGTCTTTGCCAATTTCGTCGATTTCGATACCGAGTTCGGCCATCGGCGCGATGTCGCCGGCTATGCCGGAGCGCTCGAGGCCTTCGATCGCCGGCTGCCGGAAGCGCTGTCGCGCATCAAGTCGGGCGACCTTCTCATCCTCACCGCCGACCACGGCAACGATCCGACCTGGCGCGGCACCGATCATACCCGCGAACGCGTTCCGGTGATCGGGATAGGGCCGGGACTGAAGGGCGGCGACATCGGGCTCAGGCCGACCTTCGCCGATATCGGCGAAACCATCGCGGATCATCTCGGGCTTGCGCCTGGCCGCCACGGCACCTCTTTCCTCGCGACGATAGGCGGCCATGCCGGAACTGCCTGAAGTCGAAACGGTGCGGCGGGGGCTGCAGCCGATCCTGGAAGGGGCGCGGCTCGTCAATGTCGAGGCGCGACGGCCAGACCTTCGCTTTCCCTTTCCCGAACGGTTCTCGGAGCGGCTTGCCGGCAAGACCGTGACGGCGCTTGGCAGGCGCGCCAAATATCTGACGATGCACATCGAAAACGGTCCGGTGCTGATCTGCCATCTCGGCATGTCGGGATCGTTCCGCGTCGAAACCGATGGGAACGGACAAATTCCTGGCAGCTTCCATCACGAGCGCTCGAAGAGCGCGGCGCATGACCACGTCGTATTCGATGTCGACTCCCCGAAGGGCGAGCGGTCCCGCGTCATCTTCAACGACCCGCGCCGTTTCGGCTTCATGCTGTTTGCCGAAGGCGCGCCGGACACGCATCCAATGCTGGCGGGGCTGGGCATCGAGCCGACCGGCAATGCGCTCGACGGTCCCCTGCTCGCCTCGCTGCTCGAAGGCCGCAGATCGCCGCTCAAGGCCGCGTTGCTCGACCAGCGGCTGATCGCCGGGCTCGGCAACATATATGTGTCGGAAGCGCTGTGGCGCGCCGGCCTGTCGCCGCTGCGCGAAGCCGGCACCATAGCCGGCTCCGGCAAGAGAGCGAAAGAGCAATGCGAACGCCTGGCCGCCGCCATCCGCTCGGTCATCGCCGACGCGATCGCCGCCGGCGGTTCCTCGCTGCGCGACTATGTCCAGGCAGACGGGTCGCTTGGCTATTTCCAGCATTCCTTCGCGGTCTATGACCGCGAAGACGAGCCATGTCCGAAACCGGGCTGCAGCGGCCATATCGAGCGCATCGTGCAGAGCGGCCGATCCACCTTCTATTGCCGGACCTGTCAGCGGTGAGCTAGACCGGTCTCCTCAATCGAAGCGAGGAGACGATGCCATGGCCTATGAAACCATTCTCGTGGAGACACGCGGCAAGGTCGGGCTGATCACGCTGAACCGGCCGAAGGCGCTCAATGCCCTGAATTCGCAGGTGCTGGCCGAGATCGTGGCGGCGGTGAACACGTTCGGCGCCGATGCCGGCATCGGCGCGATGGTGCTCACAGGTTCGGAAAAAGCCTTCGCGGCCGGCGCCGACATCAAGGAAATGCAGGCGATCTCCTTTGTCGACGCCTATACTGGAGACTTCTTTGTCGGGTGGGAGGAGCTCACCCGGGCGCGCAAGCCGATCATCGCCGCGGTCGCCGGCTACGCACTTGGCGGCGGCTGCGAGCTGGCCATGATGTGCGATTTCATCATCGCCGCCGACAACGCAAAATTCGGCCAGCCCGAGATCACGCTCGGCGTCATGCCGGGCATGGGCGGATCGCAGCGATTGACCCGCTTCGTCGGCAAGTCGAAGGCGATGGACATGTGCCTGACCGGGCGGATGATGGACGCTGCCGAGGCCGAGCGCTGCGGACTGGTGTCGCGAGTGGTGCCGGCGGCCGAGCTGGTCGAGGAGGCGCTGAAAGCGGCAGCGAAGATCGCCGAGTTTTCCCTGCCGTCGGTGATGATGACGAAGGAAGCCGTCAACCGCGCTTTCGAGACGACGCTTGCCGAGGGGCTGCGCTTCGAGCGCCGCCTTTTCCACTCGCTGTTTGCGCTCGATGACCAGAAGGAGGGTATGGCCGCCTTCGTCGAGAAGCGGAAGCCGAATTTCAGCAACCACTAGGGCTTGTCGGCCTAATGCGTGCCGCGATTTTGGCAAGAAGCCGGGCATACACAAAGACAACTGCTTTAGGCGTGCGGACCCGTTTCAGCGCGGTACGGCTTCAAGCCCCAAAAAGACCGCGAAGCGGCGTTGACGCGCCGGAAAAGCTGAACTATAAGCCGCACCAACCGAGGCGGCCCGTGGCTGCCCGTTTGTTTTTTGCGCCCTGCGACCCGCTGGCGCCCACCAGATCAGAAGAGAGGCATCATGGCCAATACGTCCTCGGCCAAAAAGGCAACGCGCAAGATCGCCCGCCGGGCGGCGATCAACAAGAACCGTCGGTCGCGCGTCCGCACCTATGTTCGCCAGGTCGAAGAGGCGCTCGCCGCCGGCGACAAGGCTGCTGCGCTCGAAGCGCTCAAGGCCGCGGAGCCGGAATTGATGCGCGCCGCAACCAAGGGTGTCCTCCACAAGAACACGGCTTCCCGCAAGGTTTCGCGGCTGGCCCAGCGGGTCAAGGTGCTGTCGGCCTGACCGACTTCCCTTTAGAACCGTTATCCTTGAACCCGGCCGCACAGGCCGGGTTTTTTCGTTTGCCGGCAAGTACTTAAAAAGAACGGTCGGACAACGACGCTTGGGCCGAATTTCAAAGTAGCCAGTGTTTTGCCGGCATATACATAATCGCTCATGTCGACGACCGCTGGATGCGGGCACGACCATAGATGAGCCTGCCACAAAATCCATATAATTTTCAAAAGCTTACAGACGGTCATCCACAGCTTGTTCAACTCGCGGAGGAGCGGCGGGGGACAAGTAGCTGTCAAGAGAATTATTTCAGAAAATTTCCGAAGGTGTGGCCTTTTTCACATTCCACGGAAAAGGGTTTGAATCACAATGGCTTTATGAAAATGGGCCGCAGTGGCACCTGCTTTGAACACGTCTCCGGTAACCAGATTCGTTAAAAATCCGTTAGACGTGGCCTTGCCCTATCCACAGCGATTTCGGTAATGTCCATCCATCGAAGGGACGGGCACCTGCCCTTAACCCAGCCTGAATCGGCCAGCAAAAAATGGCGGAATTCATGACGCGGAGCAATTCCGCGTGCGGCATGGTTTGTCTCTTCGGTGCGGGTAGGGGACTGGCGTAATTGTACATGGCAGTCGACGTTGGGCCGGCATTTTCGCCGGGCGGTGTTGCATTGTCTTGGCATGATCAAGCCGGCTTGCGAGAGCCGGCAGAGGTCCCTTGCGCAACGTTGCAACGATATCGCCGGCGGCGGCGATAGAGGCGCAGCGAAAAACGTCGCCGGACCCAGGGTGCAGGAGGCGCACTCCCGGCGGAAAAAGGGTACGAGAGACAAGGAACTTGATCATGCAGAGCGGCATCGAAGGGGAGATTGCGGGCGAACTCCCATTCCCAGCAACTATCGTCGGAGGGGACGACATGGCGGCATCCAGCGACGCTGAACAGAAGTTCGAGCGGGTCAAGGCCCAATTGAAGGCGCGTCTGGGAGCCGAGGTCTATTCGAGCTGGTTTGGCCGCATGAAGGTTGCCGAGGCGTCGCGCGGAATGGTCCGCATCTCCGTACCGACGGCCTTCCTGCGGTCGTGGATCAACGGCCATTACCTTGATCTTATCGCCGAACTGTGGAGGCACGAGGATCCCGACCTTCTCAAGATCGAGATCGTCGTGCGGACCGCCACGCGGCAGGGCCGCAACAATGTCGAGCCGGAGATCGCGCCGGCGCGCAAGATGACCAAGCAGGCCCAGACCGCGCTTGCCGCCGGCACCGCGAGCGCCGGTCGGGTGGAACGGACGCCGGCGCCCCGCCAGGGCGTGCCAGTGGAGACCGAGTTCCGCCACAATGTGCTGGGGTCGCCGCTCGACCCGCGCTACACTTTCACTTCGTTCATCGAAGGCCCTTCGAACCGTGTTGCTTTCGCGGCGGCCAAGGCGGTGGCGGAATCGCAGTCGAGCGCGGTGCGCTTCAACCCGCTCTTTCTCCATGCGACCGTCGGCCTGGGCAAGACGCATCTGTTGCAGGCGATCGCGGCGGAATCGCTGCGGCACAATCCGAAATCGCGCGTGGTCTACCTGACGGCGGAATATTTCATGTGGCGCTTCGCCACCGCGATCCGTGACAACAATGCGCTGACGCTCAAGGAGCAGCTGCGCGACATCGATCTGCTGATAATCGACGACATGCAGTTCCTGCAGGGCAAGTCGATCCAGCACGAGTTCTGCCATCTCATCAACATGCTGCTCGACAGCGCCAAGCAGGTGGTGGTCGCCGCCGACCGGCCGCCGTCTGAACTGGAGTCGCTGGAGCCGCGGGTGCGCTCGCGCCTCAACGGCGGCGTGGCGCTCGAAATGTCGGCACCGGATTTCGGCATGCGCCTCGGCATGCTGAAGCTGCGCCTTGCCACCGCCAAGATCGACGATACCTCGCTCGACATTTCGGATGAGATCCTCGATCACGTCGCCAGAACGGTGACGGGCAGCGGGCGCGAGCTCGAAGGCGCCTTCAACCAGCTTCTGTTTCGCCAGTCCTTCGAGCCGCAGATCACTATCGACCGCATCGACGAGATCCTCGGCCATATCTACCGCTCGGGCGAGCCGAAGCGGGTGCGTATCGAGGACATCCAGCGCATCGTGGCGCGCCACTATAACGTTTCGAAGACGGAACTGCTCTCAAACCGCCGCACGCGCACCATCGTCAAACCGCGGCAGGTAGCGATGTATCTCTCCAAGGTGATGACGCCGCGCTCGCTGCCGGAGATCGGACGCCGTTTCGGCGGCCGCGATCACACGACGGTTCTGCACGCCGTGCGCAAGATCGAGGATCTTTCCGGCGCCGACAACACGCTGGCACAGGAACTCGAACTGCTCAGAAGGCTGATCAACGAGCAGGCCTGAGCGCTTCGCCCGCTTTATCCCCAGAAAGCCCGCGCAACCGGCTGGAACCGGTGCCGCGGGCTTGCGTTTGCAGGGTTTTTACTGTCAGCTTACATAGATTCTGAGCTTTTCGGAGCTTTTGCGGGACGCCGCTGCCCGGTGACCCGCTCATTCATTGAAGCGAGCCTGTTTCGTCATGCGTGTTATCCTGGAACGATCCAATCTCCTGAAGTCCCTCAACCACGTCCATCGCGTGGTGGAGCGGCGCAACACCATACCGATCCTGTCGAATGTGCTGCTCAGCGCCGAGGGCGCCAGCCTGGAAATGAAGGCCACCGACCTCGACCTTGAAGTGACCGAAGCCACGCCGGCCAAGGTCGAGCGCGGCGGCGCGACGACGGTTCCGGCGCATCTGCTCTACGACATCGTGCGCAAGCTGGCCGACGGCGCCGAGGTGATGCTGAAGACCGACGAGGACGGCAACGCTATGACCGTCACGTCCGGGCGCTCCAGCTTCCGCCTGCAGTGCTTGCCGCAGTCCGATTTCCCGGAGCTTTCGGCCGGCTCCTTCTCGCACATCTTCCGGCTCGATTCGGTAGCGCTCAAGGGCCTGATCGAGAAGACGCAGTTCGCGATCTCGACCGAAGAGACGCGCTACTATCTCAACGGCATCTTCCTGCACACGCATGAGGCGGGCGGCAAGCTGAAGCTGCGCTCGGTCGCGACCGACGGGCACCGACTGGCGCGCGCCGAGATCGACGCGCCGGCAGGCTCCGAAGGCATGCCCGGCATCATCATCCCGCGCAAGACGGTGAGCGAGCTGCAGAAGCTGGTCGACGACCCTGATATCGCGGTGACGACGGAACTGTCGGATACCAAGATCCGCTTCACCATCGGCAGCGTCATCCTGACCTCGAAGCTGATCGACGGCACCTTCCCCGATTATCAGCGCGTCATCCCGACCGGCAATGACAAGAAGCTGGTTATCGACCGCCAGAGCTTTGCCGCCGCCGTCGACCGCGTCTCGACCATTTCGTCCGAGCGCGGCCGAGCCGTGAAACTGTCGATCAATGACGGCCAGCTCACGCTCGCCGTCAACAATCCGGATTCCGGCAGCGCAACCGAGGAGCTGGCGGCCGACTACTCGTCCGACCCGATCGAGATCGGCTTCAACGCCAAATATCTGCTCGACGTCGCCGCCCAGCTCACCGGTTCGGAAGCCAAGTTCATGCTGGCGGATGCCGGGTCTCCGACGCTGATCCACGACATGGCCGACGAGACCGCGCTCTACGTGCTGATGCCGATGCGGGTCTAGGCTTTGTCTCTTTTGTTGACGCAATTCCGGACGGAAAACCGCTATGCACTTTTCCTGGAATTGCTCTAGCAGGCCTCACATGTCGCCGTGACCTCGGACGCCAAACAGCTTCGGCAGCAGAGCTATATAAGTAAGCTTACACTTACAAATTTTCGCAACTATGCGGGACTTTCGCTTGATCTCGGCCCCGGCGCTGTCGTGCTGTCCGGCGACAATGGCGCCGGCAAGACCAATCTGCTCGAAGCCGTTTCGCTGCTGACGCCGGGGCGCGGGCTGCGCCGCGCGCCTTACGCCGACGTCGCCCGCGAGGGCGGCGATGGCGGCTTTGCCTTGCATGCGCGCATCGAAGGACCGGAAGGTCAGGTCGAAATCGGCACCGGCATTGCCGGCGGCGATGGTGCCGCGGAAGGCGGCAGGCGCGTGCGCATCAACGGCGCGCCGGCAAAATCGGCCGAGGATATGCTCGAATGGCTGCGGGTCGTCTGGCTGACGCCGGCGATGGACGGGCTGTTTCCAGGGCCGGCCGCCGACCGCCGCCGCTTCCTCGACCGACTGGTGCTGGCGATCGACCCCGGCCACGGGCAGCGCGCGCTCGATTACGAGAAGGCGATGCGTGGCCGTAACCGTTTGCTTACGGAAGGCTCGCGCGACACCGGCTGGTTCGACGCGATCGAGATGCAGATGGCCGAAACCGGGGTGGCGATCGCGGCGGCCAGGGCCGAGCTGGTGCGGCTGCTTGCGGCCATGATCGACAAGCTGCCGGGCAGCGGCCCGTTTCCGCAGGCCGACATCAGCCTCGCCGGCGAATTGGAAAGCGAAATCGCGGTCACACCGGCAGTCGACGTCGAGGAGCGATTTCGCGCCATACTCGCCAATGGCCGCGAGCGCGACCGCGCCGCCGGCCGCACGCTCGACGGTCCGCACCGCTCCGACCTCGCGGTCCGCCACCGGCCGAAGTCGATGCCGGCCGAATTGTGCTCGACCGGCGAGCAGAAGGCGCTGCTTGTCGGCATCGTGCTGTCGCATGCGCGGCTGACCGGCGAGATGTCGGGCCTGACGCCGATCCTGTTGCTCGACGAGATCGCCGCGCATCTCGACAGCGGCCGGCGCACTGCGCTGTTTTC
>NZ_RZSV01000156.1:0-14126 GCF_004023205.1 Mesorhizobium sp. M1A.F.Ca.IN.020.03.2.1
GTTCCGGTACGCATCTGTCGCGACTATTTCGGCCTCGAGATCGACGATGAAACCGAATTCGCCGACTGGTCGATCGCGCTCAGCGCGCTGTTCTTTTCCGATCCGACAGCGAGCCCAACGACACGTCAGCTCGCGATCGTCGGCGGCGATCGTCTGATCAAGGTCATCGACCGCTCGATTGCCGCGATCAGGGACAGGGGAGGGAAGGACGAACGGCCGCTGGCGCGCCTCGTCGCGCTCAAGGATCAAGGGCGCCTATCGCAGCCCGACATCCATTCGATCATGCTCGGCATGATTGCCGGCTTCGTTCCGACCAATGTGCTTGCCGGCGGCAATTGCCTGGACGTCATCCTGTCGCGGTCAGATGCAAGGCAGGCTGTCGACGCAGCCATTGCAGCGGGCGGTACCGGCAAACTCGATCGGGCGATCCTGGAAGCCATGCGCTTCAAGCCGATCTGGGTCGGTCCGTGGCGCTACACCGCCCGTGACGCGGTCATCGGCCAAGGCACGCGGCGAGAGCGCCTTGTGAAGGCCGGAACGGTCGTCATGCCGGCGACGCTTTCCGCCATGTTCGATCCGGAAATCGTGCAAAGGCCAAACGAATTCGACACCTCGCGGCCTTATCGCGATTACATGGTGTTCGGCCACGGCATTCATCTGTGCATCGGGGCCGAGATCGCCCGCATTCAGATCGGCGAGTGCGTTCGCGCCCTGTTCAGCAAGCCCAAGCTCCGCCGCGCGCGCGGCAGAGCCGGCAAGATGGTCAATGTCGGCGCCTATCCGGCCAGCCTCAAGGTCGATTTCGAGCGCTCGCCGCTTTGCCGCACAGTCGACCAGTCGATGGTCACCGTGGTTTGCCCGATCAGGCGTGCGGTGCCGCTGGATGCCGTGCGCGACAAGGTCGGCGCACTTGGCAACCCGGCGATCGACGAGGTGGGCAATGCGCTCGACAATGTCGGCACGGTCCACTTCGCCAGCCTGGCTGTCGCCGCCACCGGCAAAGACGAGAAATCGGACCTCGAGACGGGCGCGGTTGTCCTCGAAATCTCCGGCGACGGCAGCACCGACGATGTCATCGGTGCCATCACGCAGGCCATGGGCCACCGGCTGCGGCCGATCTTAAGGGCCGTGTGCGGTCTGCCCGGCGACGCTTCGCTGCAGGACTTCCTGAAGAAGCATCACATCGAGATCTCGCCGTCCTTCGGCAGCACGGCAGGGCTGGTTTTTTCCGGAACGCCTGGCCATTCGGTGCGCCGCATCCTTGCCGAGGCAGAGCTCGCCGACAGCGTGCGCGAGATCGTCGAAAAGCCGCGCGCGGGTACAGGCAACGCCCTTGCTGTGCTCACCGAGGCGCGCCGGCATGCCCAGTCGCTAGGGCAATTCGGCTGGGCCTTCGAGCCGGCTGAGAGCCTGCTGGAGCGGCCCCCGGGCCGCTGGTGGCGGGCCTTGACGACGACACTGCTTGCGCCGGCCGTGCTCGCCACCGTCGCGATCGTCATCCTTGCCTGCTGGCGCATGACCTATGTGCTCGTGTTCGGCAATCCGCACGGTGTCACCTTCACCAACGTCGCAATTGCCGGCACCGCGCTTCTGCTGGCGGTGCTGGGGCTGCTCGCGATAGCCCTGCTGTTCATCGGCTTGTGCTTCCTCAGCCTGCGGCGCCTCGAGGACAAGGACCGGCCGCAGAACACGCCGATCGATCTCGGCGCGCTGGACAGCATACTCGCCAATGAGGACCACTGCGCGCAAAACCATCTCACCGCGATATCGACGATGAAGGCCGGCACCTTGCGGCGGCTGGCGCTGAGGCTTTCCTTCTACCTGATCTCGATATCGGCGCAGAAGGTGTTCAAGCCGGGGTTCCTCGCCACCATAAACACCATTCACTTCGCCCGCTGGGTGCTGCTGCCGGGCACCGACAAGCTGATGTTCTTCTCCAACTATGGCGGCAGCTGGGAAAGCTATCTCGAGGACTTCATCGCCAAGGCCTCAGAGGGCCTGACCGGCGTATGGAGCAACACGGAAGGCTACCCGCGCACGCGTTGGCTCTTCCTGGACGGCGCGCGCGACGGGGACCGCTTCAAGCGCTGGGCGCGGCGTCAGCAGGTGCCGACGCTGTTCTGGTACTCTGCCTATCCGCATCTCAACACCGCGCGCATCCGTATCAACTCGAAGATCCGGCGCGGCATTGCTTCCGCCACCGGCAGCGAGGCCCGCAACTGGGTGAGCCTGTTCGGCTCGCTGCAGCGGCCGCTGGCAAGGCCGGCTGCAACCGTCGGCCGTGAACCGGCGCCTTTGCCCGTGGAAGAACTGGAAGCCGGCGAGATCCAATCCATTTTCTTCGGCCCGTTCGGCGCGCTTGGCCACGCGCATATGCTGGCGATCCGGGTGCCGGAAGGACTGCCGGCCATGCAACGCAGAGCGTGGCTGGACTTCGTCATCGACAAGACCAGTTTCGGCGACGGCGTGCCGGCCGGACGCGCCATGACGGTGGCCTTCGGTCCCGACGGTTTGCGCCGTCTTGGGCTGAAGGGCGGCGTCGACGACGATCCGCTGGACACATTCCCAGCTGCCTTTCGCCACGGCATGGGCAATCCAGAGCGCAGCCGCATCCTCGACGACACCGGCCCGGATGCGCCTGACAAATGGCAGTGGGGTTCGGCCACGGCGCCGGTCGACGCAGTCGTCATCTGCTACGCCGCGGAGCCGGCGGTACTGAAGGGGGAGGTTGCGGCCGCGAAGCGAAAGACGACAGGCGCGGGGATGAAGATCGTTGCCGAATTGCCGCTTGTCGTGAACCGCGAGCCAAAGAAGGACGGTGGGACAACGCAACATGCCGGCAACGACGGCAAGCCGGAGCGCGCCCGCGCCTATGAGCATTTCGGCTTTGCCGACGGCGTCTCGCAGCCGATCGTCAGGGGTACGTCGCGCGCCAGCAAGGGTGCCGCGCCGATGCACCTGGTCGCGCCGGGCGAGTTCCTGTTCGGCTATCGCGACGAGCATGGGTTCTATCCAGCCTCGCCCTCCGTGCGGGCGGCGCAGGATCGGACAGGCATCCTGTCCCAAGTGCGGCGCAACCGGCAGATCCCCGGTCAGCCCCCGCCGCCGCGCGATTTCGGCCGCAACGGCTCGTTCCTGGTCGTGCGCCAGTTCGAGCAGCATGTCGAGTTGTTCGATGACTACTGCAAGCATGCCGCCGCGCGGGCTGCGCGCGAGACCGGCGACAACGCCATCACGCCGCGCTGGGTCGCGGCCAAGATGCTCGGCCGCTGGCAGGACGGCAGTTCGCTGGTGCGCAACCCCGATGGCCGCCCGGGTCGTGGCGTCGACAACGACTTCGGGCTCGGCGCCGAGGACCCGCAGGGGCATCGCTGTCCGCTCGGCTCCCACATACGCCGTTCCAATCCGCGCGACTCGCTTGGCGAGGATCGCGAGACGCAGATCAGGATCGGCAAGCGCCACCGCATCCTGCGCGTCGGCCGCACCTATGAGAAGAAGGACCGCAGCGGGAAGGTCGAGAAGGGGCTTCTCTTCATGTGCCTCAACGCCGACATCGAACGCCAATACGAGTTCATTCAGCAGACGTGGGTCTCGTCGAGCTCGTTCCAAGGCCTTGTCGGCGAAAAGGATCCGACGATCGGCGCGCGCGACGGCGGCGGCCGGTTCTCGATTCCGTCCTGGGAAAAGGTGACAGTGCTCAGGGACATGCCGCAATTCGTCACCACGAAAGGCGGCGGCTACTTCTTCATGCCGAGCCGGTCCGCGCTGCGCTACCTGATTTCGCGGCTCTGATTCGGGTCAGAATCGTTCAGTCGTCGTCCTGCGAAGCGGCGATGTGGTTCAGCGCGGCGGCATTGGTGATGCGCAGCCCGCCGCGTTTGATGTCGATCATGTGCCGGTTGCGCCAGTCGTTGAGCGTCTTGTTGACCGACTCGCGCGTCGCGCCGAGGAATTCGCCGAGTTCCGATTGCGAAATCGGGATCCAGCCGGCGGGGTCGGCCATGACGCCGCTGAGGAACACCAGCCGTTTCGCCAGCCGGGCCTCGATGCCGAAGAAAGCCTGGTCGCCGAGTTCGCCGCTGACCCAGCGCAGCCGCGTGCACAGCAGCTCGATCATGGCGCGCGCTAGCGGTGGATTTTTTTCAATGCGATCAAAGAGTTGCGTGCGACTGAGAGAAACCAGCTCGCATGCGGTGAGGCAAATGGCGGTTGCCGTGCGCGGGCGTCCGTCGAGCGCGCCGATCTCGCCGATCAGGCTGCGCGACAGCTCGATATTGGCCACCAGCTTCTGCCCGCCCGGTGAATAGAGCGAAATCTCGACCGTGCCGCTCATCACGCCGTAGATGCGGTCGGATGCGTCCTCCTGGACGAACAGGTGCTGACCGGCGGCATAACGTTCGACCTTGCAGCCGCCGAACAGCAGATCGAACTGGCGCGGATCGATCCGCGCCAGACGCGGCAGGGTGCTCCTGTCGTCTGCGCTGGCTGTGGACATGATGCGGTTCCGCCTCTCGTTGAGCGGAAATTGTATGACAAGTGCATGCTCGATCAAGGCCTGTCTCCTTTCGTGCGATTGCGGCAACACACGACGGCCTTTGTAGATCGGGCGCCAGTCGTGCGCTGCCGGCACTCAAATTGGCCGGCAACTGTCCCTTGCAGCGGGAAACCGGAGCGCGCTGGCGGACGCGAACCGAACTACGAAACGCCGTTCGCGCGCGTGGCGGGAGGCGACCGACGCGCGCGAACAGCAAATCTGAAAATGGCTAGGTGATCGAAACTCCCTGCCGAGCTTTCAGGCCGGAGGCCGTTGGAGCCCATGCATTGAAGCAGAAGCCAGTACCACAGGTGCAATATCTGTGCGCGATGCCTCCGCGGCGTATGTGAAGGCGATCACAGAACCGTCGCCATTGTCCAGCAGCGGCTTGCCGCCGCCCTGCATGGACCAGGCCGACGACCCCGATCGAACTCAGCGCCTTCGAATGCAATGTCGGCAACAAGGGCAGCGGCCCGGCTGTCGACACCGCCCGCAGCAGGCACCACACTGCGGCAGTGCTTCAAAAGGCAATTGCGGAAAATCGAAAACCGATCTATGGAGCACGCGGCTGATTGAGGGCGGCTATCCATCCTATTTGCATAGGTTCGCTGCCCCATGCCCGATAACTTCTCGCGTGTAATCGCATTTCTTGCCGTGGTTATGGCTCTGCTGTTTGCCGGGCTGCATTTCCATCAGGGCAACATCATAGCCACGCTCTACTTCATGACCGGCGCCATTCTGGTGACGGGAGTAACGCATTTGAATGTGCGCCGAGGCCTGATCTAAGCGGCCTCCCGGACGCGAGCTGTCCCGCTGCACGAAATTGAAGAGGTTCATCGCGGCCGGATCATCCAACTTTCAGGAAGTTGGATGGTGGGCGATGCAGGGATTGAACCTGCGACCCCACCCGTGTGAAGGGTGTGCTCTCCCGCTGAGCTAATCGCCCGCTCGTTGCCCGAAGGCTGAAGCGAGCCGCGATATAAGGGAGGCGGGTGCGCGAAGTCAAGGCAATGTGCCGTCGTTATCCTGCGGATCGATTTCAGGTTCCTGCCGGCTCGATCTGAGCCGCCGCTCAGCGCGCCGCCGCGATCAGACGCTGGGCCAATTCCGGCGTCAGCGTGTCGAAATGCGAGATCACCAGCGTCGGTTCGAACTCGCGCACATGACGATCCGTATAGCCGAAATCGACCGCCACCACCGGAATACCGGCCGCCTTGGCGGTGTCGATGTCGGTCTGCGAATCGCCGACCATCAGGGCGTTGTGCGGATCGCCGCCAGCCAGTTTGATGGTTTCGGTCAGATGGCGCGGGTCGGGTTTGCGGAAGGCAAAAGTGTCCTGGCCGCAGATCGCGGCAAAGTATTTGTCGAGACCGAGCGCGCCGATCAGCGTCGCCGAATTCGCTTCATACTTGTTGGTGCAAACCGCCATCAGATAACCGGCGGCCTGGAAGTGGTCGAGAGCCGCGACCACGCCGGGATAGGGGCGGGACTTGCCTGGAATGTTGATCGTGTAGTGGTCCAGGAAAAGCTTCAGCAGCCGGTCGTGCTCTTCCGCCATCAGCGCCTTGTTTTGCGCCGCATGCGCGCGTTCGATCATCACGCGGCCGCCATGGCCGACGTAGCGCTTGAAGCCGGCTTGGTCGACCGCGGCCAGCTCCGCGGCCGCCAGGCTGTGGTTGAGGCTGTCGAGCAGATCCGGCGCGGTGTCGATGAGCGTCCCGTCGAGGTCGAACACGATGATCGGTCGGGTCATGGCCAGTCCTGAATGATTGAGGTTCCGCAGCCGATACAAGCTGCGCGGTGGTCAAGCAAGCCGCCTCCGTCGGTCCACAGGCAGAGCCTTTGACGGGAAAGGCAAAAATGCTAGGAGGCGCGCCAAACCATGGAAACCGGGGACAGGAGCGGCATGGACGCAAGGCAGTTGAAGGTCGAGGCCGCGCGTGCGGCGCTCGCCCATGTCAGCAGCGGCATGCGGCTCGGCATCGGCACGGGCACGACCGCCGACGAGTTCGTCCGGCTGCTCGCCGAAAAGGTCGCGACCGGCCTCAGCGTCATCGGCGTGCCCACATCCGAGCGCACCGCGGCACTCTGCCGCGAGCTTGGCGTGCCGCTGTCGACGCTCGAGGAAACGCCGGAGCTCGACCTCACCATTGACGGCGCCGACGAGATCGATCCCGCGCTAACGTTGATCAAGGGCGGCGGCGGGGCGCTGCTGCGCGAAAAGATCGTCGCGGCGGCGTCGCAGCGCATGATCGTGATTGCCGACCGGTCCAAGATGGTCGAGACGCTCGGCCGTTTCCCGCTGCCGATCGAGGTCAACAAGTTCGGCCTGCGCGCCACCGAGATCGCGGTCGGCGCGGCGGCGGCAAGCCTCGGCCTTGCCGGCCCGGTGACATTGAGGATGACGGGGGGGCAGCCATTTGTTACAGACGGCGGCCACTTTATCCTCGATGCATCTTTTGGCCGCATTCCGGATACAAGAGCGCTTTCGAATGCTCTCTTCGCCATTCCAGGCGTTGTCGAGCACGGTCTATTCATCGGGCTGGCGTCAACCGCCGTCATCGCCGGCGGCGACGGCATCCAAACCGTCCATGCCGCCCGAAAACCAGGGAGTTCTATCGACCATGATGTTGCATAAACGGGTTCGCCGCCTTTCGACCATTCTGGCGGCCTCAGCGGTGCTTGCGCTGTCCTCGCCGGCGTTTTCGCAGGATATCAGCGAATCGCATCTGAAGGCCGCACGGGCCGCAGTTGCGGCTATCCACGCTACCGACCCGTTCGACAATATCCTGCCGCAGGCGGCGGCCGCGCTTGAGAACCAGCTGATCCAGAAGAACCCCGACATGCAGGAACTGATCGGCAAGACGGTCACCGAAAAGGCCATGGGCTTGGCGGCGCGCCGCGCCGACCTGGAGAAGGAGGCGGCGCTCGCCTACGCCAAGGTGTTTTCCGAAAAGGACCTCAACGATATCGCCACTTTCTACAGCTCGGAAGCCGGCAAGAAGCTGCTCGACAGCGGCCCGGCGGTCACGCGCGACCTGGTGAAGGCGGCAGACATTTGGCAGAACGGGGTCGCCCGCGACCTCGCCCAGCAGGTCGGCGAAACGCTCGCCGCCGCCGCAAAGGCCGCGGCTCCTGCCAAGCCTGCGAAGGATGCGGCCGCTCCTGCCGACGGCTCCGCTCCTGCCGATAATTCGGCGCCTGCAGACGACCAGGCTCCTGCCGACAACTCGGCTCCTGCCGACAATTCGCAGAACTGATCCGTTTCAAGCGGCCGACGGCCGACTTGACCAGAAGAGCCCGGATTTCCGGGCTTTTCTTTTGCCTGCTGTCCGCCTACCTGTGACACACTTCCATTGCGCAGGAGTCCTTTCGATGGCCGGTTACGACTATGATCTCTTCGTCATCGGCGGCGGCTCCGGCGGGGTGAGGGCGGCCCGTGTGGCCGCCTCGCTCGGCAAGCGCGTCGCCATTGCCGAGGAGTATCGCTATGGCGGTACTTGCGTCATCCGCGGCTGCGTGCCGAAGAAACTTTATGTCTATGCCTCGCAATTCCCCGAACATTTCGCCGATGCCGCCGGCTATGGCTGGATGGTGCCCGAGGCAAGCTTCGACTGGCCGACGCTGGTCGCCAACAAGGACAAGGAGATCGCCAGGCTGGAGGCGATCTACAAGAGGAATGTCGAAGGTGCGGGCGGCGAGGCCTTCCACTCGCGCGCCGTGCTGGTCGATCCACATTCCGTCTATCTCACTGCCGAAGACCGCACCGTCAGCGCCGACCAGATCCTGATCGCCACGGGCGGCCGTCCGGCTCCGCACCCGGCGCTTTCCGGCCACGAATATTGCATCTTCTCCAACGAAGCCTTCGATCTCAAGGAATTGCCGAAGGCGATCATGATCGAGGGCGGCGGCTATATCGCCGTCGAATTCGCCAACATCTTTCATGGACTGGGCGTCGACACCACGCTGGTCTACCGTGGCCAAGAAATTCTTTCGCGCTTCGATATGGACCTTCGCCGCTCGCTGCACGAGACAATGGAGAAGAAGGGGATCAGGATCCTCTGCCGTTCGATCTCGGAATGGGTGCGCAAGACCGCTGAAGGCAGACTGGACGTGCTGCTCTCCAGTGGTCAGACGCTGACCGTCGACCAGGTCATGCTGGCGATCGGCCGCATCCCGAACACGGAGAATATGGGCCTCGAAGGCGTCGGCGTTGAGCTCGGCAAGACCGGCGCGATCATCGTCGATGAATTTTCCCGCACCAGCATCGACAATATCTGGGCGATCGGCGACGTCACCCACCGCGTGCAACTGACGCCGGTCGCCATCCACGAAGCGATGTGTTTCATCGAGACAGCCTTCAAAGGCAATCCGACAGCGCCAGACCATGATACCATTCCGACGGCCGTGTTTTCGCAGCCCGAGATCGGCACCGTCGGCTTGTCCGAGGACGAGGCGGTCAAGCGCTTCCCGGACATCGAGATCTATCGCGCGTCTTTCCGTCCCATGCGGCACACGCTGTCGGGCCGTGACGAAAAGATGCTGATGAAGCTGGTGGTCGACGGCGCGTCGCGGAAAGTGCTCGGCGCCCATATCCTGGGACCGGACGCCGGCGAGATGGCGCAGCTGCTCGGCATTCCGCTGAAGGCGGGGCTGAGCAAGGACGATTTCGACCGCACCATGGCCGTCCACCCGACAGCGGCGGAGGAGCTGGTCACCATGTACAAGCCGACCTATCGCGTGAAGAACGGGGAGCGGGTTTGAAGCCAAGCCGGGAAGGCGCCGCCGGCCATGCCGGCGGCGCGAAGCTTCTTGGCTAGAGGAGCGTGCCGCGCAGGATCACCAGAGCCACCGAGAAATAGATCACCAGCCCGGTGACATCGACCAGCGTGGCGACGAACGGTGCCGAGGCGCTTGCCGGATCGAAGCCGATGCGCTTCAGCGCGAAAGGCAGCATCGATCCCGACAGCGAGCCGAAGGTCACGATGCCGACCAGCGCCGCGCCAACCGTTGCCGCGATCAGCATCCAATGCGGGCCATAGTCGTAGAAGCCGAAATACTGCCAGAGCGCGATGCGGCAGATGCCGACTATGCCGAGGATCGAGCCGAGCACCAAACCGGTCGGCAGCTCGCGCAAGGCGACACGCCACCAGTCGCGAAGGCCGATCTCGCGCAGTGCCAGCGCGCGGATGACGAGCGAGGTCGCCTGCGAGCCGGAATTGCCGCCCGAGCTCATGATCAGCGGGATGAAGAGGGTGAGCACGATCGCCTTCTCCAACTCGCCCTCGTAGCTCTGCATGGCGTTCGCCGTGAGCATCTCGCTGAGGAACAGTGCGCATAGCCAGCCGGCCCGCTTCTGGATCATGGCGAGAAAGCCCATCTTCATATAGGGCTCGTCCAGCGCCTCCATGCCGCCGAAACGATGAACGTCTTCGGTCGTTTCCTCGACCATGGTGTCGATGATGTCGTCGATGGTGACGATGCCGAGGATCTTGCCGTGATCCACAACCGGCAGGGCGAGCAGATCGTATTTGGAGATCGTCTGCGCCAGCGTTTCGCGATCGGTCAGCGGCGTGACCGTGACCGGCATGCGATCCGGCGCCACCGACAGGATCGAGTCCAGAGGCTCGCCGGTGATCAGCCGGCGCAAGCCCGTCGCCCGCAGCAGGAGCTGCGTCTCCTTGTCGGTGATGTAAATCGCATAGACGGTCTCGCGCGTGCGCTCGACTTTGCGGATGTGGTCGAGCGTGCGGCCGACGGTCCAGTCCGAAGGCACGCTGACGAACTCGGTCGTCATGATCGAGGCGGCGCTGCCTTCGGGATAACCGAGAATCGAAAGCAGCGTCGCGCGCAGCGGTGGGGCAAGCGCGCCAAGCAGTTCCGAGCGCGGTGGCTCATCGAGCTCGCGCAGGATGTCGGCTGCGCGGTCGACCGACATGGCGGTGAGCAGCTTGCCTGCTTTAGCGCGCGGCAGCGCTGCTGCGAGTTCCGGCGCGCTTTCGAGCTCCGGCTGGTCGAAGATTTCGACCAGCCGCTCGAACGGCACCGCGCAGAGCAGCTCGATGGCGGTCTCGCGAGGCTCGCGGTTGAGGGCTTCGACGACGTCGGCGGCGTGGTCATTGGCAAGAACGCGGGCAACGGCGACCGCTTCGTCGTCCAATACGGATGCGAATTCATTCATGGCTCACTCCTTGCCGTCCGGCAGGACGTGAGCCGTCAGGTCACGTCAAGGCGGACGGCGGTTGCGTTCGACTGTGACTGTCGCCAGGCATGGCGGGTTTGACCTTTCTGTTCGCGGGGTAGCGCATGACTCCCCGAAAAATCGGCTCCGATTTTCGGAAAGGATCATGCGCAATTCTAAGATTCTACAGCGTCCTTTACGCGTCCGAAGGGCGCGTGGGGCTGTAGGTTTCAAATCTGCGAGCGGGCGCAACATAGGAGCGCGTTTTGCCGAGTCAATCGCGAAAAGCGCCGAAAATGAGCGAAGCATTGCCGGATCGCGAGACTGTGATCGACAGTGGCCGCTGCCGAGGCGACGGACCAGGGCTTGGGCTGATTGCTATTTCTGCTTGAGCCGCCGGAAGCGCAACCATTTGTCCTCGGCCGGCCGGGGCTGGGCGAGGATCGTCGTGAGCTCGCGCGGCAGAGCGGGAGCGAGCGGCTTCTTGGTCGCGACGCCATCGGAGATCGCCACGACGCTATGATAGAATTCCTCTCCGGAAAGCGACCGCGGCGGAACGGCCTCGTGCATCACGCTGATCACGGTTACATCGGGGCAATTGACCTTGATCGCTTCGTGGAAGGCGATCTTGCCTTCGGGGTCGAGAGCGCCGGTCGCTTCGTCGAGGAAGAGCAGTCCCGGCTGCTGCAGGATGATGCGGGCTACCACCAGCTTCTGCTTCTGCCCGCCTGACAGGACCTGATCCCAGAGCTTGCCTTCGCGGCTCTCATCGGCCAGGTGGCCGATGAATTCGCCGAGCCCGGCCTTGTGCAGCGCGGCCGCCACCAGCACGTCGGTGTGATCGTTTTCCGAACCCGGCAGACAGACGAGCTGCTTCAGCGAGACCTGCTGCAGCTTGACCTCCTGGGCGGCATAGAACCTCGTCACCCCTTCCGGGAACACGATGGTGCCGCGACCATAGGGCCACAGACCATTGATTGCCTTGATCAGCGAGGTCTTGCCGCAGCCGGACTCACCCTTGAGGAATGTCCACTCGCCGCGGCGGAAGCGCAGGTTGGCGGCGCTCAGGAAGGGCGTCGCATCCTCGCCCTGATGCGCCAGCTCCAGCTTCTGGATGGTCAGGCCGAAGACGGGATTTTGCGTGGCATAGCTGAAGTCCGAGCGGCCGGTCTGGCGATAGAACTCCTGCGGCTGCTGGACGTTCTCGATGGCGCTGGCGAGCTCGGTCACACGCTGGCTGTTGGCTCTAAGCGTGGCGATCGCGGGCATGACATGGATGAACCACGAACACTGGCTGATCAGCTGCGCGACCATTTCGGAGCCGGTTATGTAGCCCTTGAGATCGAAGCCGTTGTGAATGAAGGGCACGAGACCGGGTCCGTAGGAAACGATGCGGGCGCCGATGAAATTGTAGATCAGCTCGAACGACATGTAGCTGGTGTTGACGACGTTCAGCCGCCCCCAGGTCTTGTCGATGTCGACATAGAGCTTGTCGTGCATCGTCTTCTGCACATCCTCGCCGTGTGAGGCGGCGACGTGGAAGCTGCGGCGCAGGAAGGTCGTCAATTCGCTGCGATAACTGCCCTCGGCCTGTTGCATGCGGATGTTGAGACGTTCGAGCAGGCCGCCGAGCTTCACCGCAATCCAGGTGTTGAGCGGCACGTAGGTCGCGACCGCCAGAAAGGCCAGCACGGCACTGCCGTAGCTGCCGAGGAACTCCAGCCCTTTGACCTCCACCGAGGCCCCGATCAAATTCTCGCCGACGAAGTAAAGCGAGGTCGCCACGCCGAGCACGCCCATGGCGAGGCCGATGGCGCCGCCCGTCATGTCCTTGATCGATTCCTGGATGCGCTGGTCGATGTTGTCGGGAGCGACGATACCGCCGGCAACCGAGCCATGCTGGGCATGGAAATGGGTATGGTTGCCGTCGAGCAGCGCTTGGTTGAATTGGCTGTTCAGCCAGCCCCGCCATTTGCGATGCAAGGTTGCGGAAACGAGATTTCGCACTCCGGTGAAGCCGGCGTCCTTGAGCACGACCAACAGCACCAATATGCCGGCATTGGTCAGAAGCGTCTGGAGCGGATTGATATTGGCGGCGTCGTGGAAGAAGGCGATCGAATTCACCAGCTCGCCCGATGCCATGGCAAACCACACGCCAGCCTTGCTGGAGAGCGCTGTCAGCAGCGCGATGACGAGGGTGAGGGTCCAGGCTTCCTTCCACCGGTCGGAGAACCAGTAGGCTCGCATCAGCCCCCAGAATGTGCGCATCGACGATACCGGCGTCAGGGGCGAGGGCCTTGCCGCCTCGCTGGATGTTTGCTCCGGTACTGTACGTCGCGGTCTACCGACCCGAATCACGATCCCGCCCGAACCTTTCCTGTTTTGTTACACATGGTAACACCAATTGATCATTTTCCATTAATTTTCTTCCTCCGAATGGGAACAGGGTTACCGGCCGTGGCATGAAGGCAACAGAAAAGCTTTGCCGGCTGATATCTATCGGAGGGGAATTCGTGTTTTGGTTCAGCCGGTTGGGAACAGAGTTTCGGCTGGAAAGGACTTTCCCCAGGGGAAGCCAAAAACACGGTTTTGTGAAGGAATATTCAGCCCGATGCGCGGCCGGTCCATGGTTGAAGGGCTCGAAAAGTCCCTTCAGGAGACCTGGGGTTACCTCGAATCAACCGCCGTAGACCGCGGGAATCTCTCTCAGCAGTCATCACGGGCTTCCGCGTCGGCTGGGCGGAGGGGTGATGCGAACTTGGTCTAGTCCGCCGTTTCGAGCTCACCGCGCGCCTTGGCCGCAGCGACCTGGCGGATAGCATCGGCCAGCGTGTCGGCGTCCTGCGCGCCCATAACGGCATATTTGGCTTCGAGCAGGAAACAGGGCACGCCGGTGATGCCCATGCGCGAGGCGGTGGCGATTTCGTTGCGCACCGCCTCGACATCGGCATCCGTCGGCAGCAGCGTCTGGACCACGGAGCCGTCCATGCCGGCTTCGCGGGCGGCTTCGGTTAGGACGGCATGGTGGCCGAGATTGGCGCCTTCCTCGAAATTCAGCTGGAAGAGGCGTCGCACCAGCCGGTTCTGCACGTCCTCGCCGGCAGGCCCCGCCCAACGGATAACGCGGTGGGCGTCCAGCGTGTTGGGAGCGACCTTGATGGCGCCGAAGGCGAAATGGATGCCTTCCGCCTCGCCGAGCGGCTCAATGCGCGCATGGATCTGATGGATGCGTTCCTCGCTGCCGAATTTGCCCAGCATGTATTCGCGGCGACCCATGCCGCCTTGCGGAATGGTCGGATCGAGCTGGAACGGCCGCCAGCGCACGTGCACGTCGATATCGGCGGCAGCGGCGATCGCCCTGTCCAGCCGCTTCTGGCCGATGAAGCACCAGGGACAGACGACATCCGACAC